>CAZOWS010000343.1:0-2704 GCA_964583365.1 uncultured Actinomycetota bacterium | reverse complement strand
GCCAACGAGGCGTTCGAGAGTCTCGTGCAACCCAAATTGATCAAGCCCACGTTCGTGATCGATTATCCTGCCGAGATATGCCCGCTCACGAAATGCCGCAAGGACGATCCCGCGATTGCCGAGCGATTTGAATTGTTCGTGAACGGTCAGGAAATTGCCAACGCGTATTCGGAGTTGAACGATCCCGACGATCAGCGCCAACGTTTTCTCGATCAGGCCAAGGCAACCGGCAAGGCCATTGACGAAGATTACGTGCGTGCTCTCGAGCATGGCATGCCGCCGGCCGGGGGATTGGGGATTGGGATCGATAGGCTCGTGATGCTGCTGTCGGGCGCGGAGTCCATTCGCGACGTGATTTTGTTTCCGCAATTGAAACCGGAAATTGGGGGACAGGAAATCCGGGGACACGATCCCAATTGAAAAAGCCCAATTGGGTCATGTCCCCGGATTTCCGCACGCAGCGGGAAAAAAGCACCCCGGCGGTGGGGGACAGAGAGTGATTTTTTCTCTCCCTTTGGAGCTTGGGTTGGGACTGCGATTTCTTTTGGCCAAGCGCAAAGAGAAATTTATTTCCATCATCACGGTGTTGTCCGTGGGCGGTGTGGCGCTTTCCGTTATGACACTGATCATTGTGCTGGCCGTGATGAGCGGTTTCGAGCGTGATTTGCGCGACAAGATTTTGGGCACGAACGCGCATTTGTTCGTGACCAGCGGTGGGCCTGTGGAGAATCCGTATCAGATGCTCAAGACCGTGGGCGCTGTGGCGCATGTGCAGGCCGCGACGCCTTATATTTTTGGCCAGGTTCTTTTGCGCGTGCGCGATCGCGTGGTCGGAGTCGCGTTGCGCGGCATTGATGCGGAGCTCGAGGGCAAGGTCACGAACGTGACGAAGCAAATCGTGTCCGGGGATTTATTGTTTGGGCTCGCAACGACGGGGGAAAATGGCATTGTGATTGGCCAAGAATTTTCCAAGCGCTTTGGGGTGTTTATGGGCGACTCGATCACGATCATGTCGCCCGTGGCTGTGATGACGCCGCTTGGGCCGGCCTCACGCATGATGCATTGCCGCGTGACCGGCCTTTTTCATTCGGGCATGTTTGAATACGATTCGAACATGGTGTATGTCTCGCTCGCGCTGGGGCAAAAGATTTTCGGCCTTGGAGATGGAGTGCATGGCATTAGCATTCGTCTCGACGATGTGCAGAACACCCCGGTGGCGCAGAAAGATGTCGGCACGGCGCTCGCCGGACAGTTCATCGTTTCCAGTTGGGACGAGCAAAACAAAAATCTGTTCTCGGCGATCAAGACCGAGAAAAACGTGATGTTTATTTTGCTCGTGCTAGCGATTGCCGTGGCAGCCACCAACATCATGAGCACGCTGATCATGATGGTAATGGAGAAAACCAAGGACATCGGTGTCTTGAAATCGGTGGGCATGAGCTCGATGCGCGTGCTTAAAATATTTCTTTGGGAGGGATTTGTGGTTGGTTTTTCCGGCTCGCTTTTGGGGCTTATTGGCGGCCTCTGGTTCGTGGCCAAGATTGATGTGATAGAAGGGCTTGTCTCGCGTTGGACGGGCTTCGATGTTTTTCCGCGCGACGTGTACTATTTGGATAAGTTGCCCGCAATCATTTTTCCAGCCGATGTGGCGACTGTTGTCGGATGCGCGATGCTGATCACGCTGCTGGGGGCCGTGTATCCGGCGATCAAGGCGGCGTCGCTGAATCCCGTGGAAGCTCTGAGATATGAATGAGGGATTACCCCCCACCCCGCCCTCCCCCTCAAGGGGGGAGGGTGAGAAGCTATTAGAAGCGCGCGATCTTAAAAAGTCCTATCGCGTGGACCATCAGAGTTTGGATGTGGTCAAAGGCGTGGATTTGAGCATTGGGGTCGGGGAGATGACGGCGATCGTGGGGCCTTCGGGCGCTGGGAAAAGCACGTTGCTGCATTTGTTGGGTGGATTGGATAGGCCGTCGGCCGGCCAGGTTTTGTTGGCCGGCCAGGATGTGCAAAAACTCTCCGACGAGGGGCGTGCGCGCTTGCGCAACGAGAAAATCGGTTTTGTCTTTCAGTTTTATCATTTGATCGCCGAGCTCGACTGCTTGGAAAACGTGATGCTGCCGGCGATGATGCGAGACCAGGGACGGGAACATGCGGCGGCTGCGCGCGAAGAAGCCATGACGCTGCTTACCGAGTTGGGACTTGGTCCGCGCTGGAAACATCGGCCCAATCAGTTGTCCGGAGGCGAGCAGCAGCGCTGCGCGATTGCGCGCGCGCTGATCAACAAGCCCAAGCTACTCTTGGCCGATGAGCCGACCGGAAATCTGGATCGGCAGACAAGCCGAGCCATGGTTGAACTGTTGCTTGCGTTGAAGGCGACGAAGAACTTGACGATGGTGATGGTCACGCACGACGAAGAGCTCGCAGCGATATGCCCGCGAAGGCTGTCCATGGTGGATGGGAAAATTGGGACATGAGGTGAGGGAATGAAAATTTGGATCAACGGGAAATTTTATCCTAAGGCGAAGGCCACGGTCTCTGTCTTGGATCATGGGTTGTTGTATGGAGACGGTGTGTTCGAGGGCCTGCGCGTCTATTCGGGCAAGATCTTTCGCTGCGCGGAGCATTTGGAAAGGCTTTTTGAATCTGCCAAGACTATCTTTCTAGAGTTGCCCTTGACGAAGGATCAATTCACCAGGGCGAT
>CAZOWS010000342.1:0-6678 GCA_964583365.1 uncultured Actinomycetota bacterium | reverse complement strand
GAATTTGCCAAAGCTGTCTTGCCGTATTTGCGTAAAATTGGATTAAAAGTCATGATGGAGCCAGGCCGTTTTATTTGCGGCAACGCGGGTATACTCGTGAGTCGCGTGGAATTTCTAAAAAAAGTTCCGGGCAAAACTTTTGTCATCGTCGACGCGGCGATGAATGATCTCCTACGTCCGAGTCTTTACGACGCCTATCATCGCATCGTGCCACTTACCAAGAACAGGCGCGGCTCGCGCAAGGTGGATGTGGTGGGACCCGTCTGTGAGTCTGGAGATTTTTTTGCCAAGAATCGCACTATAAGCAACTTAGATGCGGGTGATTTCGTGGCGATCATGGGCGCTGGCGCCTACGGTTTTACGATGTCCTCCAACTATAATTCCCGCCCGCGTTCGGCGGAGGTTCTCGTGAGTGGCAGCCGTTACGAGATCGTGCGCGAACGGGAATCCCTGGACAGTCTCATGGCCTTGGAAAAGATCCCCACTTTTAACTAATCCGGTGTATAATCGACGGAATCTCCCATTATCACGACGCTTACGGGGTAGGACTATTCCAGCAAACGAGGTGCAATTATGGCAACAGAAGCTACAGTCGCGCGGGCATTGACAAGACCCATGACCAAGACCATTGTGAGAATTCCGGACAAGAACGAGGGAAGTGTACGCATTCCTTTTTCTAAGATGGTTGCGGCCGGCAATGACTTTATCGTCATTGACAATAGGTCCCATGTTTTGACAGAGGTGATAGGGCAATTTGCCGTCACTATGTGCGATCGCCGTCAAGGCGTAGGCGCCGACGGAGTGATTCTCATCGAACATTCCGACAAAGCCGATCTTAAAATGCGCGTGATCAATCCGGACGGGCGAGAGGCAGAGATGTGTGGCAATGGGGCGCGATGCGTGGCGCTATTCGCACAGACCAATCACATCGCGGGGAAGACCGTGATGATCGACACGCTTGCCGGTGAAATCGAAGCCCATATTGGAACCAAAGGCGTGATCCTCATCATGGGACAGCCCAAGGACATGCAGCTCGGTCTGAAGATCAAAGTGAAGGACGCGATTTTAGACGTGCACAGCATCAATACTGGCGTGCCCCATGCGATCGTGTTTGTGAGCAGTATTGAAAAAGCGCCCGTGGCGGAGTTGGGAAGATTCCTGCGGCATCATCCGAAATTTGCGCCGCAAGGCACGAACGTGGATTTTGTGACGCTGGCCGACAAGCAGACGCTGCGCGTTCGCACCTACGAGCGCGGCGTGGAAGGTGAGACGCCGGCTTGCGGGACAGGCATCGTCGCGAGCGCGTTGATTTCGTCCGTCGTGCGCGGATACAAATCACCCGTTTACGTGAGGACACAGGGTGGTGACTTGCTCACCGTGACATTTGAAAAAACCACTCCGTTCGAGGACGTGCGTTTGGAAGGTCCTGCCAGGCTTGTCTATCAAGGGACTTTGCCGAGACCGGTAGTCTAAATGTCTAAAGAAAAAGATTTGTTGTCAGGGTCGATGGTGGCCCTGGTGACTCCGTTTAAGGACGGCGTCTTGGACGAGGCCCGGTTACGCGAGCTGGTAGAATTCCAGATTGAAAACGGCACCAGCGCAATAGTGCCTTGCGGGACTACCGGCGAATCACCGACTCTCGATTACGACGAACACAAACGCGTCATCGAGGTCGTCGTACAAACTGCTGCGGGTCGCACATCCGTCATCGCAGGCACGGGATCCAATAGCACGGCAGAAGCCATCATGCTCACCAAGCATGCCGAAAAAGTCGGAGCCGATGCTGCGCTCGTCGTTGTGCCGTATTACAACAAGCCAACACAAGAAGGCATGATCGCTCATTTCAAGGCCATTGCGGCATCCGTTTCTTTTCCAATCGTCATTTATAATATTCCTGGCAGGACGGGCGTGAATATGCTGCCCGAGACCGTAGCCCAATTGTCGAGCGTAAGAAACATTAGTGGCATCAAGGAGTCCACCGGGAGTTTGGATCAGGCCAGCGACATCATGAAGCTTTGCAACATTGTTGTCTTATCCGGGGATGATGCGCTGACGCTGCCCTTGATGGCAATAGGCGCTCGCGGTGTCATATCGGTTGCCGCGAACATTGTTCCTAAGCAATTGTCGCAATTGGTGGGTAATGCGTTGAATGGGAATTTTGATGCTGCGAGTAAAATACATTATCAATTGCTCCCGCTGTTCAGAAATCTTTTTGTTCAAACCAATCCGGTTCCCGTCAAAGCCGCCATGGCGATGATGGGAATGATCAGCGAAGAGTTGCGATTGCCTCTGATCAAGTTGTCCGATTCGTTTCGTCCTAAGCTGAAGGCGTTGCTTGAAGAGCAGGGGTTGCTGCGAAACAAGGTAATGAGCCCCACCCTACCCTCCCCGCAAAGCAGGGGGGCATAAATCCGTGATACGTCTTGGAATAGCCGGGGCATGCGGGCGTATGGGCAAACGCATAGGTGCTTTGGCTGCGGCCGACAAGAATTATAAAATCGTTGTTGCATTGGAGCGGCCGGGTTGCCCCAACGTGGGCCGCGATTATGGCCAGGTGTTGGGTGTTGGTGATTTGGGTGTGATTGTTGCGTGCGATGGGGCTAAGGTTTTCGGCGCGTTGGATGTGTTGATTGATTTTTCCGCGCCCGAGGGTGTAGCGAACAATATCCGCCTCGCGTTGGGTGGTAAGAAAGCGCTGGTCATCGGCACCACCGCAATACCCGACGCGACGATGAAAGCGGTGCAAAAGGCAGCAAAAAGCGTCGCCTGCGTTTTGAGTCCGAACATGAGCCCAGGCGTGAATACACTACTGAAGATAGTCGGCGAAGTGGCGAAGGCGTTGGGTTCTGCCTACGATATTGAAATCGTTGAAATGCATCACAATAAAAAGAAAGACGCCCCGAGCGGGACGGCATTGAAGCTTGCGGAGGTTATCGCACAGGCCACACGCCGCGAAATCGCGCGGGATGGCAAGGCGCGTTCAGGCAACGAAATCGTGGTTCATGCGTTGCGTGGCGGAGATGTGGTGGGCGACCACACCGTGACCTATGCCGCGGACGGTGAAATGGTCCAGATTTCTCATAGGGCTACCAGCCGAGACACCTTTGCGGCAGGGGCTTTGCGGGCAGCACAATTTGTTGCGAAAGCAAAACCGGGTTTGTACGACATGTTAGATGTAATGCGAGGCTAATGTCATCCTGAGCGAAGCTTGGTTATTCTGAGTCCGCCATCGCTTCAGTGGCGGGCGAAGGATCTCGTTTGTAAGAGGAGGTTGAAATGCCCGTCGAATTTGAATTGGCCACCAGGCTCAAGCGATTGCCGCCGTATTTATTTGCCGAGATAGACAAAACCAAGCGCGAATTAAAAAAGCAGGGGAAAAATCTGATTGATCTGGGCATTGGCGATCCCGATCACGCGACGCCCGCGCACGTGATAGAAAAACTAGCAGCAGCAGCACAGGACCCCCAACATCACAAATACGCGCTGGATGCCGGCATGCCGGCCTTGCGTGAGGCGATTGCCCAATGGTACATGCGGAGATTCGGCGTGAAGTTGGACCCGGTGACCGAGGTGCTGCCGCTTCTTGGATCCAAAGAAGGTATTGGCCATGTGCCTCTGGCGTTTGTGAACAATCACGACGTGGTGCTGGTGCCCGACCCCGGTTATCCGGTCTATCAAGGCGGCGCGATTTTCGCGGGCGCGGAAGTGTATTACATGCCTCTTTTGGAAAAGAACAATTATCTGCCCGATCTCGACGCGATAGACCCGCAAATCGCGCGGCGCGCCAAGATGATGTTCATCAATTATCCAAATAATCCAACCGCAGCGACTGCGGATTTGGGATTTTTTCGTTCGGTCATTGAGTTTGCAGAACAGTACGGAATTATCGTATGCCATGATGGTGCGTACACGGAGATAGCGTTCGATGGATACAGGCCGCCGAGTTTTCTTGAAGTGGAAGGCGCGAAGGAAGTGGGCATAGAGTTTCACTCGCTTTCCAAGACATACAACATGACCGGCTGGCGGGTGGGGTTTGCCGTGGGAAATGCCAAGGTAATCGGCGGGCTGGCCAGGGTGAAATCCAATTTGGATTCAGGGATTTTTCAGGCGATTCATGTATAAGGTATCGAGGCGCTCACGGGCCCTAAGGATTATTTGCAAGAGTTGATCGCCATCTATCAGGAGCGGCGCGATATTCTCTGCGATGGTTTGTCCGCGATGGGATGGAAGGTGCAAAAGCCGAAGGCAACGTTTTATGTTTGGGTCACCGTGCCGCCCGGATTCACGACGGCGGAATTATCTAAGGCTCTTTTGGAGCGCGCGAATATAGTCGTGACACCGGGAAATGGCTTCGGCAAAAGTGGCGAAGGCTACATTCGCATGACATTGACAACACCGAAGGAAAATTTGCAAGAGGCGCTGCGACGAATAAAAAAGATGCACGATGAGTGGCGCTAATGATTGATATTTTGTTCCCTCCCCTCTTTGTGGGGGAGGGCCAGGGTGGGGGGCGTATCAGCCATTGTTCCCCCCATCCCAGCCTTCCCCCTCGAGGGGGGAAGGAGAACTGTTGGTGAGCCATGCTTACATAGCATTCGGCAGTAATTTAGGCAACAGGGTGGGCAATGTTGCTAGGGCGTTGACCCTGCTGTCCGGCACGCGCGGCGTGCAACTGGAAAAGATTTCCTCTCTCTATCGCACGGCGCCTGTCGGCTCGGTTCCTCAACCTGAATTTCTCAACGGCGTTGTAAAGATTCGAACGGCGATGACTTCGCGGCAATTATTGCGTTGTCTGTCACGCATTGAAAAACGTTTGGGTCGTGTGCGCCTTGGACCTAATCTCCCGCGCAATGTGGATCTGGATATTCTTGAACATGGGATGCGCAGCGTCTCGAAACCGGATCTGGTTCTGCCGCATCCGCGCATGCGGGAAAGAAAATTTGTATTGCAGCCACTGTCGGAGATTGCGCCGAATCGCCGACTTTCGCTTCGGTCCAAGCGCCTCCTAGGTCAAATCGTCGTCAAAATGGAAGGGGTTTCCTTTGAAGTCCGCTAAAATGACCGCCTCCCTGTTACGCGAGAAAAAGCAAAGAGGGGAAAAAATCGTGGCGATCACGGCCTACGACAATCTGTCGGCCAAAATCGTGGACGAGATAGGCGTGGATGTCATTCTCGTGGGCGATTCGCTCGGCATGGTTCTGCTGGGTTACGACAACACGATGCGCGTTACGATGGAAGAGATGCTGCATCACACGCGCGCGGTCACGCGGGCCCGCCCGAAAGCGATTCTCGTGGGCGACATGCCGTTTATGTCCTATCACGCCTCCGCGCGCGATGCGGTTCAAAACGCGGGGCGATTCGTTCGTGACGGCGGTGCGCAGGCTGTTAAGGTGGAGGGTGGGTCGGAGATGGCCGACAAGATTCAAGCGATTT
This sequence comes from uncultured Actinomycetota bacterium, assembly GCA_964583365.1. Classification (GTDB taxonomy): domain Bacteria; phylum Auribacterota; class Ancaeobacteria; order Ancaeobacterales; family CAZGMX01; genus CAZOWS01. The sequence goes on along the minus strand of CAZOWS010000342.1, from coordinate 1,245 downwards.
TGGATTCGGGCGTTCCCGTGATGGGACATCTGGGCATGCGCCCGCAGCAAACATTGCGGGTCGAAGGCTATCGCGTGCAGGGCCGCGATGCTAAGACTGCAGCGCAGATGCTCAAGGATGCGAAGCAGTTGGAAAAAATTGGTGTTTTTGCGCTAGTTTTGGAATGCGTTCCTACGGCGCTGGCGAGGAAAATATCGCGCGCGCTAAAAATTCCGACTATCGGTATCGGTGCGGGCAAGGATTGTGACGGTCAGATTTTAGTGTTGAACGATTTGATCGGGTTCACGGATTTTCCTAAGCCAAAATTCGTGAAACGCTATTTAGATATGGCTACACTGATGAAAAAGGCCGTGTACCGGTATAAAAAAGAAGTCGTGGGTGGCATTTATCCCGATGAAATGCATTCGTATCATTCCTGATGTGAAAATAATTCCTTCACTAAAAAATATGGGGTTGCTATCTGCTCGCTGGCGAGCGGTGGGGGAGCGTGTTGCGTTGGTGCCCACCATGGGGGCCTTGCATCAGGGTCATTTGAGTCTCGTGCAAGCGGCCAAAAAAGAGGGCACCAAGGTGGTCGTGAGTATTTTTGTGAATCCGATTCAATTTGGACCGAAAGAGGATTTCCGAAAATACCCGCGCAACTTGCGCACGGACGCGAAGTTGCTGGGAAAGCATGGCGTGGATGTCATTTTTGCTCCGACCTCGAAGGCTATGTTTCCTGAGGGTTTCACGACGAGTGTATCTGTGGGGATGCTGTCGAGAGAGTTGTGCGGAAAATTCAGGCCTGGGCATTTTGACGGAGTGGCTACGGTGGTGGCAAAATTATTCAACATCGTTCATCCGGACATCGCGTATTTTGGTCAGAAGGATTATCAGCAATGCGTGGTCATCGAACGCATGACTAGCGATCTCGATCTAGGCGTGCAGATCAAGAGAATGCCGATTATTCGGGAAAAAGATGGCCTGGCGATGAGTTCGCGCAACCGGTATCTTTCCAGTCGAGACAGAGCATTGGCGCCGGAGATCTATCGTGTATTGTGCGCGGCGCGTGTGGTTGCCCGAAGTGGTGAGAAAGATGCGGCAAAACTTAGTGGTGTTACAGAGAGAGCGCTGGACATGGTTGGTATCACGCATAGAGACTACGTGGAGATCGTGGACGGCGAAACGCTGAAACCTTTGAAGATGCTCAATCGTGGCGCCATTATGGCCATTGCTGTGCGTCTTGGATCCACGCGATTGATAGAC
>CAZOWS010000341.1:0-7917 GCA_964583365.1 uncultured Actinomycetota bacterium | reverse complement strand
GGAATCTATCACCTTGGCGCCTCCGGGACGGTCGTTCATGGCTTCAATGCGGCCCCGCTTGGAACTGATGTCGCCGGTGGCGTCTCCCAAATATTCTGCCGGCACGATGACCTGCACCATCATCACCGGCTCAAGCAAAATCGGCCGGGCGCGCTTGGCGCCTTCTTGGAAAGCCATTGAGCCGGCAATTTTGAAGGCCGCCTCCGAAGAATCCACATCATGATAAGAGCCGTCAAAAACCGTTATCTCCACATCAATCATTGGATAGCCGGCAATCACCCCTTTATCCGCCGCCTCGCGCACGCCTTTTTCAATCGGCGAAATAAATTCTTTAGGAATCGTGCCACCCCGCACTTCATCCAAAAAAATCACACCCCCACCCCTCTCTAACGGACGAATTTTTATCCAACAATGACCATACTGACCGCGACCGCCCGATTGCCGAATATATTTTCCTTCCGACTCCACTTCGGCGTTAATCGTTTCTTTGTAAGAAACTTGAGGACGACCGACATTGGCGCTCACGCCAAATTCTCGACGCATACGGTCAACGATAATGTCCAAATGCAATTCGCCCATACCCGCGATAATAGTTTGACCCGTTTCAACGTTGGTCGTAATGCGGAACGTGGGATCTTCCTCGGTCATTTTTTGCAAAGCCATTTGCAATCTTTCGCGGTCGGCTTTTGTTTTTGGCTCAATAGCCATAGAAATAACGGGTTCCGGAAAGTGCATGGCTTCCAGCGCAATCGGATGATCTTCCGAACACAGCGTGTCCCCCGTGCGCACGTTCTTCAAGCCCACCGCGGCGGCAATATCGCCTGAAAAAACAATTTCTATGTCCTTGCGCTGATTCGCGTGCATTTCTAAAAGTCGCCCAATTCTTTCGCGGTCACGCCGTTTGGTGTTGTACACGTATTGCCCTTTGCTGATTGTTCCGGAGTACACGCGGAAATAGGTGAGCTTGCCCACGTAGGGATCGGACATGATTTTGAATGCAAGTGCGCAAAACGGTTCGTTGTCCCCTGTTTTGCGTTCCTCCACTGCTTCGGTGTTGGGATTGATGCCTTTGATGTCTGCAACGTCCACCGGCGATGGCAAATAATCCACAACCGCGTCCAACAACGCCTGCACGCCCTTGTTCTTGAAGGAAGCCCCGCACATCACGGGCACCAAAACCCCGGCCAGTACCGCTTTGCGCAGCACGGTGCGAACTTCTTCTTCGGTAGGCAGCGTGCCGTGCACAAATTTATCCAAGAGTGCCTCGTCTTCTTCAGCCAGCGCTTCAATCAAATGCCCGCGATACTCTTCGGCCAGGACCTTAAGATCTTCGGGAATATCACGAATCTCATAATTGCCAACGAGGCCCTCTGCGTCCTCGTACACGATCGCTTTCATCGCAACCAAATCCACAACGCCTAGAAATTTGTCTTCGGCCCCGATCGGAAGTTGAATGGGAACAGCTTTGGCGCCCAATTTCTCCCGCATCTGCTTGACGTCGTCGAAAAAATCCGCCCCCGTGCGATCCATTTTGTTGATGAACGCTATGCGCGGAATACTGTAACGGTCCGCCTGACGCCATACCGTCTCGGACTGTGGTTCCACGCCACCCACGGCACAGAACACCGCAACAGCGCCATCCAAGACGCGCAGAGATCTTTCTACCTCGACCGTAAAATCTACGTGGCCCGGTGTATCGATAATGTTAATGCGATGGTCGCGCCAAAAACAAGTCGTTGCGGCGGAAGTAATCGTGATGCCGCGTTCCTGTTCCTGAGGCATCCAGTCCATTACGGCTGTTCCATCGTGCACTTCGCCGATTTTGTGAACCTTGCCGGTGTAAAACAACACACGCTCGGTAGTCGTTGTCTTGCCAGCGTCGATATGGGCCATGATGCCGATATTGCGTGTCTTCTGCAACGTGTACGCGCGCTGCACGGTGCTGTTTGCTGATTTTTGTTGAGCCATTTAATTGTCCTTAATCTGCACTACACATTTTCTTTTACTATCTGAATAGATCCTTCGCCCGCCACTGAAAGGATGGCGGACTCAGAATAACCAAGCTTCGCTCAGGCCGACGCTGCGCGTCGCCCTTTAAATTCCTACCATTTGTAATGGGCAAAGGCTCTATTGGCTTCGGCCATTTTGTGAGTGTCTTCTTTTTTCTTCACGCTGGCCCCGGTGCCCTTCGCGGCGTCAATAATTTCGTCCGCGAGCTTTTCGTTCATTGGCTTGCCCTTCTTGGACTTGGCAAACTGTATAATCCATTTCATCGCGAGCGCATTGCGGCGATCGGGCGGCACGTCCACGGGCACCTGATACGTTGCTCCACCAACTCGGCGGGATTTGACTTCCAGCATAGGCTTCACGTTTTCGAGGGCCTTGACGAAGGTCTTGATCGGCTCGGGTTCTTTAGTTTTTTCCTTGATGGCATCCAAAGCGGAATAAAAAATTCCTTCGGCCACGCTCTTCTTTCCCCTCTCCATCAAACGATTGATGAAACGGGTGACAACGACATTGCCGAACATCGGGTCGGGCAAAACTTCTCTTTTAATGGCTCGTCTGCGTCTGGACATGATAGTTATTTTTCCTTATTGCTCTATGCTTTGGGTGCTGCAGGTGTTTCGGTTTTGGCCGGGGCTTTAGCCGCTGCTCCGCCACCCTTACCGCGCTTGGTCCCATAACGAGAGCGACTTTGTCTTCTTCCGTCCACGCCCATGGCATCCAACGTGCCGCGCACGATGTGATAGCGCACTCCGGGAAGGTCCTTCACTCTGCCACCGCGCACAAGCACGATAGAGTGCTCTTGCAAATTATGCCCGACTCCGGGAATATACGCCGTGACCTCCATCCCGTTGGTCAAGCGCACCCTGGCCACTTTGCGCAACGCAGAGTTCGGCTTCTTGGGAGTCTGTGTCTTCACAACCAAACACACGCCGCGCTTCTGCGGATTTCCCTTCAACGCCGGCGCTTTGGATTTATAACGCGCCTTCACCCGCCCCATTCGCACTAATTGATTGATCGTTGGCATTTTACTTTTTCTCCGCAGCCACGAGTTTATCCGCGGCCTTTGATTCTTTATCCGGCTTTTTACTTTCGGTCTGGGCGCCCTCAGGCAACACCAACTGCACGTTGCGATTGGTGTTGAAACCCGTTCCGGCAGGAATCACGTGCCCCATGATCACGTTTTCCTTGAATCCTTTAAGCACGTCGGTCTTACCGTTGCACGCAGCGTCCGTGAGAATGCGCGTTGTCTCTTGGAACGAGGCTGAGGATATGAAACTCTCCGTACCCAGCGATGCCTTCGTTATGCCCAAAAGCAGCGGCGCTGCTTCAGCCGGCTTGCCCTTTTTAGCTATGACACGCCTGTTCTCTTCGCCGAACCGGAACTTGTCTACCTGCTCGTCGTAAATATAATTGGTATCCCCAGGCTCGACAATGCGTACCTTGCGCAACATCTGGCGCACGATCACCTCGATGTGCTTGTCATTTATTTCCACCCCTTGCAGCCGGTACACTTCCTGAACCTGATTGACCATGTATTCCTGCAATTCGCGAGGTCCGCAAACCTGCAAAATTTCTTGCGGCACCACAGGACCTTCGGTCAATTGCTGGCCCTTCTTGACGTGGTCGCCTTTATAAACCGTTAAGTGCTTGCCGTGTGGGATCAAATGCTCTTCGGCTGTTCCTGTCTCAGTGTCGCGAACGATCAAGCGGCGTTTGCCCTTGAGCGTTCCGCCGAATTCTACCACGCCGTCGATCTTGGCAATTTCTGCCGCTTCCTTGGGTCTGCGCGCCTCGAACAATTCCGCCACGCGCGGTAGACCTCCCGTGATGTCCTTCGTGCGAGTTGTCTTGCGCGGCGTCTTGGCTAGCAAACTACCGGCTGCGACTTTCTCGCCCTCTTCGGCCACGATATGCGCGCCGGCGGGAATCGAGTAATAGCCCTGCACTTCTTTTTTATCGTCGTAAAGAATGATTTGCGGATGCAGCTCTTCCTTGTGTTCGATGATCACGCGCCCGACAAGGCCTGTCGTCTCATCGAGTTCCTTGCGCATCGTGACACCTTCGATGATGTCGTGGAATTCAACCGTACCGCTTTTTTCCGTCAAAATAGGTATGTTGTACGGATCCCACTTGACGAAGGCTTGACCCTTCTTGACCTTGCTATTTTCCGGCACGCTGATGACAGAGCCGATCACGACCGTGTATTTCTCGAGTTCGCGGCCTTCCTGATTATGAATACTGATGATGCCGTTCTTATTCAGGACAATCAAGTTCTTGTCCTTGGCTTCCACCGCGCGTATTTCATGGAATTTCAAGAACCCGTCGTTGCGCGCAACAATTTGCGGCTGCTTGAATATCTGGCTAGCCGTACCGCCGATGTGAAAGGTTCTCATGGTCAGCTGCGTGCCTGGTTCGCCGATGGACTGCGCGGCGATAATTCCGACGGCCTCGCCCAGCGCCGCCATCTGGCATGTCGCAAGATTTCTGCCGTAGCATTTCATGCAGACACCATGCGTGGATTCGCAGGTCAACACGGAACGGATCTTGACTTGCAGCAATCCGACCTTTTCAATCGCGTTGGCTTTCTTTTCATCTATCTCTTCGGAGCGTTTGCAAATCAGCGATCCGGAAACGGGGTCGTGAATATCCTCAAGCGCCACGCGACCCAGCACGCGATCGTGCAAGGAAACAATCTCGTCGTCGCCTTCCATGACCGCTCGCATGACGATACCGTTCAAGGTTTTGCAATCGTCCACCTCGATGATCACGTCTTGGGATACGTCCACGAGACGACGCGTCAAATAACCGGAGTCGGCTGTCTTTAACGCCGTGTCCGCCAATCCTTTGCGGGCGCCGTGCGTCGAGATGAAATATTCCAAAACGCTCAACCCCTCGCGAAAATTCGAGACGATCGGCGATTCGATAATTTCTCCCGAAGGCTTGGCCATCAAACCACGCATACCGGCTAGCTGCCTGATCTGTTGGCGACTGCCACGCGCTCCGGAATCCACCATGATGAACACCGGGTTTACTTTCCCGACGCCGCGATTGTGTTCGAGACTGCGGAACAGCGCATCGGCCACGTTGTCTGTCGTGTGTGTCCAGATATCAATAATTTTGTTGTAGCGCTCGCCGTCCGTGATGCTTCCTGCGCGATATTGTTTTTCAACTTCCGCAATTTCGCGATGGGCTCCCGCGAGATACTCGGTCTTTTCCTTCGGGATAATCATGTCGTCTATCCCGATAGAAATGCCCGCGCGCGTTGCCTCGCGGAATCCGAGATCCTTCAGCTCATCGAGCATGAGCACCGTACGGGCGTGTCCCTCGGTGTGATAGCATTGCAGAATCATTTTGCTCAATTTCTTTTTGCTCATTTCCTCGTTGAGGAAATCCATGGATTCGGGAAGAATTTCATTAAAAATCACCCGACCCACGGTTGTGTCGACTAGCTTATTCTTAATGCGAACCCGAACGCGATCATGCACACCGAACACGCGTTCCGCATGCGCTAGCAATACCTCGTCCACCGAGCTCATCAGCCTGATTTTATCTTGCGATTCCTTGGAGCGAGGCTCCAAAGTCAGGTAATAGCAACCCAGCGTGATGTCCTGCGTGGGCGTGGTGATTGGTTTGCCGCTGGACGGAGAAAAGATGTTGTTCGGCGCCAGCATGAGCACGCGTGTTTCAATTTGCGCCTCGACGGAAAGCGGGATATGCACGGCCATTTGGTCGCCATCGAAGTCGGCGTTGAACGCGGTGCAGACCAGAGGGTGAATACGAATAGCTTTGCCCTCGATGAGCACGGGTTCAAATGCTTGTATGCCAAGACGGTGCAATGTCGGCGCGCGATTCAGCATCACCGGATGCCCCTTGATCACTTCTTCTAAAACGTCCCAGACTTCCACGGTTTCTTTTTCAATCATTTTTTTCGCGCTTCGAATCGTGTGCACGAGGCCGCGATCTTTCAGTTTTTTAATGATGAACGGTTCGAACAACTCGAGGGCCATTTTCTTAGGCAACCCGCATTGATGCAGCTTTAGCTCGGGTCCCACTACGATCACGGAGCGGCCCGAATAATCCACGCGCTTGCCGAGCAAATTCTGGCGGAATCGCCCTTGTTTACCCTTGAGCATGTCGGCCAAGGATTTCAGCGGTCTGTTGCCAGCGCCTACCACCGGCCTACCGTGCCGGCCGTTGTCGAACAATGCGTCCACGGCCTCTTGCAGCATGCGCTTTTCATTGCGCACGATGACTTCGGGCGTCTTGAGTTCAAGAATGCTCTTGAGTCGGCTGTTGCGGTTGATCACGCGGCGATACAAGTCGTTTAAGTCGGAAGTGGCAAATCGTCCACCTTCCAAGGGAACCAACGGGCGTAGATCGGGCGGAATCACCGGCACAACATCCAGGATCATCCACTCGGCCTTGTTGGTGGATTTGCGGAACCCCTCGACGATTTTCAAACGCTTGCTGATTTTTTTCTGCGATTGCTTGGATTTTGTCTTCTGCATCTGCGCGCGCAAATCGCTAGCCAGTGTCTCGAGATCTTCTTTAGCAAGAAGATCCTTCAAGGCCTCGGCGCCCATTTTGGCCGTGAATTTACGGCCATATTTCTCCTGCGCTTCTCTATATTCCATCTCTGTGAGTAATTGCTTGGGTTTCAGCGGCGTTTCGCCGATATCCACGACGACATAATCTTCGTAGTAGATCACGCGCTCAAGCTGGCGGGAACTCATGCCCAGAATATTTCCAATGCGGCTCGGCATAGTCTTGTAAAACCAGATATGGCAGACGGGCACGGCAAGTTCTATATGCCCCATGCGTTCGCGACGCACTTTGGACTGTGTAACCTCGACGCCGCAGCGATCGCAGATGACGCCCTTGTGCTTGATGCGCTTGTATTTTCCGCAATTGCATTCCCAGTCTTTCGTGGGGCCAAATATTTTTTCGCAGAACAAGCCGCCCTTTTCGGGCTTGAAGGTGCGGTAATTGATGGTTTCGGGATTCTTGACTTCCCCCCGCGACCACTCGTGTATTACTTCCGGCGAGGCGATATGAATCGTGACCTTGTCAAAAATGTTGACAGAGGTCTCTACCTTGACGCCGAGCGTAGAAACGGAAGCTTCTTTTTCGACGACTTCTTCGATTATCTCGTCGGAATCGTCCACGTCCTTGAAGATTTCCCGCTCTTTGGACTTCAGCTTGCTGGTCTTCTTCGAAACAATGTCTTTCTTTGCGGTTGTCTTAGCCAAGGTATCTCCTATTGTAAGGTGTCACAAAGTGCAAATGCACAAAAAATTAGTTACGCTCGGGCCTTACATCCAGAGCAAGGCTTTGCATTTCTTTAATCAATACGTTGAAAGACTCCGGTGTGCCGGCCTGCAGGGAGTTGTCTCCCTTCACGATGGACTCGTAGATTCTTGTCCTTCCCGCTACGTCATCGCTCTTGACCGTGAGTAATTCCTGCAAAGCGTAGGCGGCGCCATAGGCCTCCAACGCCCATACTTCCATTTCACCGAATCGCTGTCCTCCGAACTGCGCTTTTCCGCCCAGCGGTTGCTGGGTAACTAGTGAGTACGGGCCCGTTGCGCGCGCGTGAATTTTGTCGGCCACGAGATGGGATAATTTTAGCATGTAGAGATTGCCCACCACCACTTGCTGGTCGAATGCTTCTCCGCTGCGCCCATCGTAGAGCACCGTTTTGCCACTTTCAGGCAAATTGGCTTTTCTCAAGAGTTCCTTGATTTGTTCCTCTTTAATGCCGTCGAACACTGGCGTCACCACGCGCATGCCCAGCGCGGCTGCGGCCCAACCCAAATGGGTCTCCAAAACCTGCCCGACGTTCATACGCGAAGGCACGCCCAGCGGATTTAACACCATGTCCACGGGTGTTCCATCCGGCAAAAATGGCAT
>CAZOWS010000340.1:0-5008 GCA_964583365.1 uncultured Actinomycetota bacterium | reverse complement strand
GATATCACGCCCGACATTCTCGTGTTCGGCAAGGCCCTCACCAATGGACTGAATCCGCTGTCGGGCATCTGGGCCAAAGAAAAGCTGATTTCCCCGGAAGTTTTTCCTCCAGGGTCCACGCATGCCACGTTTGCTTCCAATCCTTTGGGCACAACCGTGGGACTGGAAGTGATGAAGCTGATCGAGGAATCCGATTTCGCCACCGAAATACCGCGCAAGGGGGAATATCTTTTGACACGCCTCAAGGCCTTGCAAAAGAAATTTCCTCAACTAGGAGAAGTGAGTGGCTTGGGCCTGGCGCTGCGCGTCGAGATGTGCGAAAAAGATGGCTTCACGCCGAACAAACCTTTGACCGACGCGATCGTCGAGATAGGCCTAAGCGGGAAATTGACCGCGGGCGGTAAACAGCGCGGACTCGTGTTGGACGTGGGCGGATACTACAAAAACGTCTTTACGCTAGCCCCTTCCTTTTACATTACCAACGAAGAAATGGACCTGAGTATGGATCTTTTCGAAGAAGCGCTGGGGAAGGCGTTGGCGGAGTCCCTCAGCTCATAGATATCAGGATTATCCCGATAGCCACCATCAGTGTACCAAGAACTTTCCTCGCGTCTATTTTTTCGCCTAAAAAGATTCTTGCCGCGATCATGATCACGACAAATTGCATGCTTTCGAGGGGAAATGCTACGCTCAAATCAGACTGAGCCAACGCAATCAGCCAAACCACAACCCCCACCGTCATCGCGCCAAAACCCAACCAAATAGTTGGCGTCGCCAGCACACGTCCCATAAAACGGCCGTAAGAACTCGCGCTACGCATGTTCGGTGTCCCATGCGGCCCCACGCCTTTTTTGAAAAGCACCTGCGCAATACTAACCATGATGGCCGAGAACAGGATGAGTAGAATAATTCGTATCATGCGTCACGCCCGCTGCGGGATACCAGATGGATTCCCAAAGCGATCAGCAATATTCCGGCCCAGCGTGTTAGCCCCACGGACTCGGAGAGAAACAGCATAGCCAGAATCGGCACAAAAACATAGCTCGCGCTACCGAGCGGAGCGGCGACGCTCAAATCCAGGCGCGACAAAACCGCGATCCACAGACAGAAGTTAAGAATATGACAGGCGACTCCAAGCCAAACCCAGCCGGACAATCCACTTTTGCCAAGAAATTCCTGAAGATTCTGCAGTGAAATCGAGGCGATACCGAACTTCATGAGTCCCTTCTTCATGAAAACTTTCCCCACGCTGTCGCAAATATCCGTGAAGACAATGATGAAGAAGATTTTCCAAGTAAGACCATTCTTTTTCATTTAGTCCTCAGGAGGCAATGTCATTGCCATATACACAGGCCGCACGGCTTCACGCCAAGTGGGCAAATGAAACGCAAACAGCGCCGCGCCTGCCAAGCAGGCAAGCCCTCCGCATAACAGCGTAAGAGGCGCACCAAACCAGGTTGCGAGGGCACCCGCCAACAAGCAACCGAAAGGAGCAATGCCCATGAATGCCACCGTGTAGAGGCTCATCACACGGCCGCGTTTATCATCGTCCACAAGCGTTTGCAACACGGTGTTGCAGGCTGCCATCGTCACCATCATTCCAAAACCTGTGCAAAGCATCATCATCATGGAAAACATCAGCTGCTGCGATTGCGAAAAAGCCATCAGGCCCACCCCGAAAAGGCTTGCGGCCACCACGATGATCTTACCTAGACCGCGGGCGTTTTGGCGGGAAGCAAGATACAGGGCCCCGGCCAACGCGCCCAATCCGGATGAACCGACAAGAAAACCCAGCGTCGATGGCCCACCACGCAGTATAGTCTTTGCGAAGATGGGCATGAGCACCGCGTAGGGCATGCCGGCAAAACTCAACAACGCAACCAGCAACAACAGCGACCGAATAGGCGCAAAACCGAACGCGTAGGAAAAACCTTCGCGCAGGCCATGCAGAATACGCTGGGGCGTCGCCCCCTGCAATTTTTCTCGGGTGTCACTCAATTGAAACAAGGAAATCAAAACCGCAATAAAACTCAGCGCGTTGAGAAGAAAGCAAATCCCCTCTCCGACAGTGGCAATCAAGATTCCCGCCAAAGTAGGACCGATCAGACGCGCGCAATTGAACATCGAGGAATTCAGCGCGATTGCGTTTCCCAAATCGTCCTTGTCGCTGATCATTTCGATAAGAAACGACTGGCGCGCGGGAATGTCCCATGCATGCACGCAGCCCAACAGCAGCATCAGCGGCACAATATTCCACACGGCCACCGTGTGGGTAAACACCAGTCCGGCTAATACAAAAGCCTGCGCCATCGCAAGAAATTGCGTGGTAATCAGTATACGCCGGCGATCCCAGCGATCGGCCAACACTCCGGCCACCGGCGCGATGAAAATTGTCGGGACTTGGCCAGCGAAACTCACGACACCCAGCCAGAATGGCGATCCGGTGATCCGGTACACAAGCCACCCCACGGCCACCTGCTGCATCCATGTCCCGACAAGCGAGATGGACTGTCCGATAAAAAAGATGCGGTAGTTGCGAGACCGGAGCGACCGGAGAATTTGCGTCAGACGCGAGGGGATCACAGCAATTCCTTCGCACTCAATATTTCCATCACGACTCCCTCCACTTCGTGCACGCGTATCGCGTCCAGGCATTCGTGCGTAGGCATTGCGCATTCGCGGCTCTCGCAGGGCGAGCAAGCAACCGTGTGAAAAAGCAAATGCACGTCGTCCCCAAGCGGACGCCACTGCGTGGGATCATTAGCGCCGCTAAAAAGTACCACGCACGGGCGACCTAGGCCGGCGGCAAGATGAGCGGGCGCTGAGTCGTTCCCGATCAAAAGATCGGACTCCGCGATCACGGCAAACAATTCGAGCAAGTTGGTCTTGCCCCGAAGATCCGTGATGCGCTTTTGATAATCTTTGAGCAACGGGTGCTGGCAAAACCCGTCGGGCTCGATTCCCACCAAGACCACTTGCGGACCACGCGCGCACAACGCGGCGATCAACTCTGCGTAGCGCTCTCGGCTCCAGCGTTTGGACGGATAGCCCGCCTCCAAGTGCACCAGGATACGCGGTCGCGCAACCGGCAGCAAGCCACGATCCACGACAGCCTCGCGCAAACCCTCGGGACAAAAAAGCTTTGTCCTGCGATGTTCGCTGGTAAAAACGGTATGACCGGCGTGCCCGAGTCCGCGCGCAACCTCTTCGACCAATCGCAAATTCAAATCCAATTGATGCGCCGAAAAATCGTAGCGCACGGTACGATGCAACAAGAATTTTCCGCCCGTAATGCCATATCCTAACGTTTGAGAAATACCTGCCAAGCGCATGAGGAGAATATTTCGAAAATCACCGCGCAGATCTATTCCCAAATCGTAACGATTCGCACGCAGCGTTTTGAGCAATCGCCACGCGCTGCGCATGCACTCCAAGAGCCGAAACCGTGTATCGTACCAATTGCTCTTGAAAACCAGCGTTTCAGAAACATGCGGGAACGTCTTCACCAAAGGCTCGGACCACGGACCAGCGAGAAAATCGATTTTGGCCGAAGGCAACAGCTCGCGCAGACATTCCACAACAGGTGCAGCAAAAAGCGCATCGCCTATCTGATCCATACGAATCACCAAAACCCGCCGCACACCTGACAAATCCCAGTGCTTTCTACGACCCACCGCGAATAGTACCCGCCCAAGACCATCCATCACCCCCATCGCAGCACGCTTCCATCGCGACCGGAATAGGTACCTGGTTCTTTTCGAACGCCGTATGGGTTTCATGCCCGTGGTGCTGACTTTTCGGAATACACTCTCAATGTTTCGCGCGCGGTCGCTTCCCAACTAAATTGAGCCGCCCTCTTGGGACCCGCCTGCTTCAATCTTTCCCGGAGCACTTCGTCCTCCAGCGCCCTTTCAATGGCCTGCGCCATTTTCTCGACATCGGTGGGATCCACCATGATAGCCGCATCGCCAGCCACTTCCGGAATAGACGAAGTATTGGATGTCAACACCGGCACGCCGCAGGCCATCGCCTCAAGCACCGGCATTCCAAACCCTTCGTAGAGAGAAGGAAAAATAAAAAGCTCACTCGCGTTGTACAACAACGGCAATTCCTCGTCGCGCACATATCCGGTAAACACCACGTCCCTTTTGATTCCGAGACGCTGCACTAAATCGCTGACCTCGCGATAGGCCCATGCCTGAAATCCCGTGATCACCAACTGATGCGGGACTTTCGTCCTGCTTCGCACGCGCGCCCATGCCTCCATCACGCGTATCAGATTCTTGCGCGGCTCTATAGCCCCCACGTACAGCACGAAAGGCTTCTCGAGATTGAATCTCTTTTTTACTTGGGCCAGCGCCAGCGCGTCCTTTACGGGATGGAACTTAGGATCGGCCGCGAGCGGAATGACGCGAATTTTATCTTCACGGACACCCAGCAGCTTCATCACGTCTTTTTTTGTATTATTCGAATCGGCGATGATTGTGTCAGCCCGGCTCACCACCATGGGCAACCATGTGCCCCAGTAAAAACGCGACATCAGCGCAAGATTCTCGGGGTAAATCATCCCGATCAAGTCATGCACGGTGACAATCAACATCCCCCGAGAAACAAGCGGGGCGCTGTAACCAGGGATATGCAGAATATCCAAGCCGTCGCGCAAGCTGCAGACCGAAAGATACGCGTTTTCCCGAATGATACGCTCGAGCGTACGCAAATTCCGAGGCCTGTCGCTGCCATAGAGAATATAGCGATTGTCGCTATCCAATGCCCGCAAAGCCGCGACCAGATTCTGCGTGTACACGCCGATCCCTGTTGTGCGTTGATGCGCGCTATGTACGTCTATGCCGATTTGCATGTAAACCCTTTCACAAAAAAATAATTAAAAACGTGCTTTTTACCTTCCCCCCTTGAGGGGGAAGGCCAGGATGGGGGGGCACCGTTGCCCTGCTTATTTTACGTACCCATCAATTTCTTGTACCCTTCAAGCGTTTTTTCCGCAACGCGC
>CAZOWS010000339.1:0-5726 GCA_964583365.1 uncultured Actinomycetota bacterium | reverse complement strand
GTAGATCCTTCGCTTGCGCTCAGGATGACAGAATTCAAAACAAGTCCGAGCAATCCATAAAATATCCGCAGTTCATGCAAATCACCTTGCAGTGATGCTCCTCCATCAACGACCCGCAACGAAAACAGGTGGAATTCGAGGGACAGACACCTGAACCCGAATTATTTGAATTATCTTCCGAGGATTTTGCGTTTGAACTCAATCAAACACCGAGGAAGGAATGCCCGTGCGCTCGGTGACCAGCGCGGCAATTTCCTTTAATTTTTTTTGGCTGACTTGGCGAATACCTGGATCGGCCGTCCCACGGCTCACCGTGTAGACTTGCACTTCTATCGGGGCGATGCGCCGCACGGTCGAGATCCAGGCCTCTATCATTTCCGGCGCGGTGCTGTCCAACGAGCCCGCAACAAAGAGGCTTTGCAAAACCGTGTCTTTCAATTGCCGTAACCCTTCGATCATGCCGGCCCAATCCGTCTTGGCCACGGGCTTGTTCACTTTTTCCAGCATTTCTGGTGTGCCCACGTCGAGTTTCATGTAGCGATGGTCCAGCAACGCAAGCGCCGCGCGCACCTCGGGCTTGTGCACGCAATGCGAGTCGGAAAGAATCCCGAGCGTTGCCTTCGGATAAAATTCATTGCGCAGCGCAACAAAACCGCGGAAGACGGCGCCGAGCTCTGGATGCAACGTCGGCTCCCCATTCCCCGCAAACGTCATGCAATCCACGCGCATCCCCTTTTTCTTGAAGCCCTCGATCTCGCGACGCGCAACGCCAAGCAATTCAACAGCCGACAACAGCTTCTCGCCTTTTTCATTTTTATTGGTGGTCCAGCCGTATTGGCAATACACGCAATTGAACGAGCACAGCTTGTAGCTGACCGGAAGCAAATTGATGCCCAGCGACTCACCCAGACGTCGGGAATGAATCGGGCCGTACAACACGCTGTCTTGCAAGGGTATGATCGCTGGCATCTTTCTATTATACAGCCTGATCTTGCCTACGGTCGAAGTTTCTGTATGATGGAAACTCGATGAAAGCCATTATCTTTGACGAACACGGCGGCGTGGATAAACTTCGATTCACCGACATCTCCAAGCCTAAACCCGGCCCAGGCGAAGTACTCGTGCGCGTGCGCGCGTGCGCGCTGAATCATTTGGATATATGGGTGCGCCAAGGCATGCCCGGCGTTCGTGTCCCCATGCCCCATGTGCTCGGATGCGATACGGCCGGCGTCGTGGAGGAAACAGGGCAAAAGGTGTTGATAGCCCCGGGGATTTCCTGCGGTCATTGCGACCATTGCAAGATCGGATGGGACAGCTTATGCGACCAGTACAAAATCATGGGCTTTCAAGTGAATGGCGGCTACGCCGAATACGTCGTCTGCCCCGCGCAAAACATTATCCCGATCTCGGATCGCTGGACTTTTGAGGAATGGGCCGCAGCGCCGCTCGTCTCGCTCACGGCCTGGCACATGCTCATGACGCGCGCGGAATTGAAGGCCGGCGAAACCATATTGGTGCACGCAGCAGGCAGCGGAGTAGGAACGGCGGCCATTCAATTGGCAAAATGGCGCGGGGCGAGAGTTTTCACCACAACATCCGGCGCGGAAAAAATGGCTTTTGCTAAATCACTCGGCGCCGACGAAGTCATAGACTACACAAAAGAAGATTTTTCCAAAGTTGCGCGCCATCTGACAGCCGGCAAAGGCGTGGACGTGGTGTTGGAACATATAGGCCCCCAGACTTGGGAAAATAGCCTCGCGAGCCTTGCGAAAAAAGGGCGTCTCGTGACATGCGGCGCTACGAGCGGGCCCAACGTAACGATGGATTTGCGATACGTGTTCGTCAAACAACTCTCGGTCTTAGGCTGCTTCATGGGCGGGCGCAAAGAATTAGACGAGGTATTAAAGTTGGTTGAGTCAGGAACAATAAAACCCGTAGTGGACAAGGTTTTTCCTCTGGCCGAGGCGGCCGCCGCACATCAGCGCATGCTGGATAGAAAAAATTTCGGAAAAATTATTCTGAAAGTTTAAGAAGGATTCACGATGGAAGCCGCATCGGCATCATCGAGCAATTGCACGTTCATTCCTATCGCCTTTGCTTCCGGCCAATACGACACAATATTCAGCGCAATTGCCGCCGCGCTCACGGTCCCATGCACCCACCCGGGCACGAAACCCGTGTCCGCCGCAGCGCCTAATATTCCCGCAACAACGATCATCAACGCCGAGTAGGTCGCATAACCGAAAGTCATGGCCTTGAGCTTTTTTGTCCGCGCCACAATCTCTGCTTCCCCGGGCCGACCGGCCACGGCGTCCTTTATCCATTTACCAGTGCCTAGAAAATACACAAAGACCAGGCTTTGCACAAACGTCGTGTAAATGGTCGTGAACAAACCCACGAGAAAATGAATGGTAAAAAATTGCCCACGATTCACGAGAACGCCAAACCCGAGGGCGATAACGGCAAGAAACAGCAAGACGTTGAAAAAAGCCAAACCGATAAAAATCCGTTTCATAATTGCCCTCGTGAGATGAATGTCATCCTGAGGAGGCCATTAGGCCGACGAAGGATCTCGGTTGTCCAATCGAGATCCTTCGGGCTTCGCCCTCAGGATGACCCGCCATTGAAGCAGTGGCGGGTCACGTCATGATCTTTTCAAGCATTCCCAGGGCATTGGCCGCGAGCGTATAATGAGGATTCTCATGAAGGGCTTTTTTGTATTCTTCCACCGCGCGCGCCCAATCCCATTTGCGCTCGTAAATACGGCCGAGATTGTAATGTGGGAAGCAATGGCTCTCGTAGCGTTTCGCCCGCACGGCCTTCTCGAGCCATGGAATCGCCTCATCCAATTTCTCCAACTCGATCAAATACGCACCAATGTCGTTGTACGGATTGCCGAAATCTGGATCCAAATCAATGGCCAACGTGCATTCACGTATAGCCTCTTCGTACATTCCCATAAAACTGTAGGTCCACCCCAAAAACGTGTGCGCTTCTGCGGTCGGAAGCACCTCGAGCGAACACTTGTAAGCACGAATGGCATTCTCGAGTTCGCCTCGCATCTGCAGCTCATACGCCTGCTGAAAAAGCTCGAACGCGCGCTCGTGTTGGGAGTTTTCCTGTTCCATGCCAGACCCCCCTAAATCTCGGCCAACGTATCCGGCTGCCCAAGCTGAGCGAGCTCGGCAGCAGAAATATCCGGGACATCCGCAGCCACGAGATTTTCCGCAACATGCTGCTCTGTCTTGCAACCCGGAATAACCGTAGACACAGCATCATCAGACAACACGAACTTCAGCGCCGATTGAGCCATCGTTCTGCCCCCGCTGGTCAGAAAACGGAGTTTTTCCACTTTTGCGCGTACCATTTCCACGTAGTCTGGCGGCCATCCTTCGCGAATATCCCCGGGGAGAAAACGCGGACTAGCCAAAAATTTTCCGGTCAGGAATCCATTCATGAGCGGTTCGCGCACGATAATCGCGACATTGTTCTTGCGCGCCAACGGAAACAATTCTTTTTGCGCCTCCCTGCGAAGCAAGCTGAACACCACCTGCAGCGCATCGCATCGGCCATCCTGGATCGCCGCGATGCCTTCTTCCGGATCAAAAATGGAAACACCGATGGCCTTGATTTTACCTTCCTTCTTAAGATCCGCAAGCGTGTCAAAAATCCTACCTTCGCGTATCTGTTCCAGCGAAGGATTGTGCAATTGGTAGAGGTCCACCCAGGTAGTTTTCAATCGTTGCAAACTCTGATCCAGCGCGAAGCGCACGTATTGCGGGGAAAAGTTCATGCGCGTGTATCCGCTGTAAAAATCGCCGCCGACTTTGGTGGCGATAAAGACATTGTTGCGCACCGCCTTGAGCGATTCACCGAGCAATTCCTCGCTATGACCATGGCCGTATACGTCGGCGGTGTCAAAAAAATTACATCCCAGGTCCAGGGACTTGGCAACAGCAGCGCGGCTAGCACCATCATCCGTTGGTCCATAACTATTGCCATGGCGATTGCCTCCGATGGCCCATGCGCCAAAGCTGATCTCGGATATGTTCCACCCGGTCTTACCGAACACGCGCGTTTTCAAGGTTTAGCTTCCTTGCCGAGCTCTCTTTCCTTGTCTTTAATCTCCTTGGCCGTCACTGCATCGATGTCTTTCTCATTGAGATGCATCGTATGAATGCCACATTCGGTTTTATCTTTTCCGGCCCAGCGCCCGGCACGCGCGTCTTCGCCTGGCTTCGTAGGCCGCGTGCATGGCGCGCAACCAATACTCGTGTAGCCTTGCGCGGTCAGCGGGTGGGATGGAATGCCGTGCTGCTTTATGTAGCCGGCCACCATTTCCTTGCTCCAATTGGTCAAGGGGTTCACCTTAACGAGACCGGGCTGGTACTGCTCCAAGATATGCACGTTGCGGCGCGTGTTGGCCTGATCGCGCCGAATACCCGTGATCCACGCTTTCAAACCCGCGATGGCCCTTTTTAGGGGCTCCACTTTGTTGATCTCGCAGCACAGATCGGGATTAGTTTGATGGAGCTGGCCGTGCTGCTGTAAAAAAGCTTCATGCCCCACCGCGCAAGTCAAATTCACGATATTGAGTTTGAATTTTTTAATCAGCTCATCCCGAAACGCGAGCGTTTCAGGAAAGTGAAATCCCGTTTCCAAGAAATACACCGGGATATTCGGCTGAACCTGCATGACCATGTGAATCAGCGCGATAGACTCCGCGCCAAACGAAGACGTCATCCCAATTTGTGGCGAGTAAGCCTTCACAGCCCACGCAATGATCTCGCTGGGTGTTAGAAGCTCGAGTTCTTTATTTTTTTCTGTAATGTCCATATTGTTTTTTTTCCCTCCTTTGTAAGGAGCAAGCGTCCGGCCACTACCACTTTGGCGGACGCTCGCCGAAGCGGTAGTGGCGAGCGAAGCGCGGTAGAAACTTTCCGGAGGTAGATCACCCCAACTGATCCAGTATCGCCCTCAACTCCCCCTTGATGCATGTAAATATCGGCGTGTCACGCAGCGTGTAGCGACTCACTTTACTCTCGCGCAATTCCATGACCAGATCCAGGAAATCCGCCGGGGAATCGGTTTCAAAAGCCACGACAAATTCATGATCGTCGAGACCAAACGAATACGTGGTGTTTAACTTAACGCTCGGATAGCGATGCCCCACCTCGATGTGACTAGACATCATCGCCTGACGCTCTTCGGCCGGCAGCAAATACCAGTCGCGCGTTTTGACAAACGGATAGACGAAGAAATATTTGTAATGGCCGGGAATGATGCGCGTGCGCGTCCCCTCCTGGCCCGGATGCTCATGTTGGGACACGTAAATGGACCGTTTGGTCATGGCCAGAAAATTATGCGGGATACGTATATAAGGCCCCATGCCCGTTTTGAGCATTTCGGCGGACATCTCGGGAAAATCCTCCAACCGCTCCGACACGCGCCATATATGAAACTCCGTGTCAACCCTGGTCCCCAGCGTAGAATAGGTCAACACGATGATTTTTTTGGACCATCGTTCAACAACCGCGCATAGCTCGGCCTTGATGCGGGTCTTCTCCGCTTCGGGCAATAGCCTGTAGGAGGGGTCCAATCGATAAAAACGAAAATTCACGTACTGGCGAATCAAAGGCGTTTGTGTCTCCGATTGCGTTTGGGGCTTCGTCTGTGTCGTCATAAGTTTGTGGCTTCCTTACCGCTTCCGTCCTGCTATTTAACAG
>CAZOWS010000338.1:0-2567 GCA_964583365.1 uncultured Actinomycetota bacterium | reverse complement strand
ACGCCCTCCATATTGACGTGAAATAGGGACACACTCCCCATTTAAAAAGCTAAATGGGGGTATGTCCCTATTTCACGTCAATAAAAAATCGACCTGGCGCTTGGCCATGTCGATTTTTTCTATCCTCACGTCCACGCGTTGACCAACACGATACTTTCGATGATTCCTGCGACCTGTCACGCATTGCAGGCGTAAATCCGCGTCGTAAAAATCGTCTTTGATGCTGGATAAATGCACCATGCCGTCCACCAGCGTGTCGTCCAACTCCACAAAAAAACCGAAATTCTTAATACCCGTAATCATGGCCGAATACACGCGCCGCGCATGATTTTTAGACATTGCAGCCAAAAACTGCAGCAACTTGATTTTGGTCAATTCGCGTTCCGCTTCTTCGGCCTTGCGTTCGGTGCGGCTTGTGTAGGCGGCAATGCCCGTGATCTCGGCTGCAGATATCGGGTTGGGTGAGCGATCCCATATTTGATCCAAAATGCGATGCACAATCAAGTCGGGGTAACGCCGAATCGGCGAGGTGAAATGCGTGTAGAATTTTAGCGCCAACGCAAAATGCCCGAGGCAACGGCTGCTATAGACGGCCAGTTTCATGGACCGCAACAAATGAATGTTGACGATCGCCTCCTCGGGCTTATCCTTCACGCGCAAGAGAAGATTTTGAATTTCATGCAGCGAAATATCCTGCGTATGAACAGCAAAGCCCAGCCCTCGTACAAACACCGCGAATTCTTCGAAGGGTTGGCGTTCGGGCTGCTCATGCACGCGGTAAATTCCGGGTCGGCCCTTGTCCATGATGAAGCGCGCAACGGCTTCGTTGGCCAATAACATGAATTCCTCGATCAGTGAATGCGCCTCGTCCGATGTTTCCTTGAGCACCCCTGTCGGGCGATATTCCGCATCTAAAACAACCTTGGCCTTGGGGATATTCAGCATGAGACTGCCGCGACGCACGCGACTGCGATGAAACTCCCGTGCTAGCGCGGCCATTTGCTTTAGCACCGGCACCAGCGGGCTAACCTCGGGCGTGACAACGGGCTTCTCGGTCGTGATGATGGCAAGCACTTCCTCGTAGGAGAAGCGTTTCACCGAGCGAATCACGGATCGGACTATTTCTACTTTTTTTATCTCTGCCTTCGCCGTGCAATGAAACAACACGGTTTTGGTGAGCCGGTCCTGAGCCTCTTTTAAGCTGCAAACCCCATTGGATAGACGCTCGGGCAGCATTGGGATAACGCATCCGGGAAGATAGACGGAGGTGCCTCTCGTGCGCGCGTCGGTGTCCATCGCGGTCTTTTCTCGCACGTAAAACGAGACATCGGCGATATGAACGCCCAAAATAAATCCATCCGGACCTTTTTCCAGGCTGATCGCGTCGTCAAAATCTTTTGCGTCCCCGGGATCAATCGTGATCACGGTTTGATTTCGGAAATCACGCCGTCCGTTCAGCCATTCCGGGCGAATCACCTCGGGAATGGTGTGCGCCTCTTCCATGACAGCGGGCGGGAAGTCGGGCAAGAAATTATATTTCTTCAGCGTCGCAGCTAAATCCACCTTGGGGTCCGAGCTTTTTCCAAGGACCTCCGAGATGACGCCTTCGGGACAGGTGTGCTTGGAAACCCATTCCGTGACGCGTGCGACAACCCTATCATTGACCGAAGCGCCGCCCAGAGAATCGTTGCCGATATAAATGTCCGTGAAAAGCTTCGGGTCGTCGGGTATGACGTAAAAGAACTGTTTGGAAGCCGCGAGTGTGCCGACGACAATCGTGTTTCCGCGCTCGAGTATACGAATAATTTTCCCGCTAGGTCCCTTCGAGGGATCCCTCTGTTCGGCGGGATCATCGAGCCGAACCGCCACCTTATCGTTGTTCATGGCCGTGGACATTGCGTGGCGGGGAATGAATACGTCCTGCACGCCTTCTTCCTCGGGGATGAGAAAGCCATAACCATTTTCGTTGGCGCGCAATGTCCCGGAGACAAGGCCCGTGTCCTTGGTAAAAGTTTGACTTGCCTTGACGACTTTTAGTCCCTTCATGGCTTTAGCGGCCTTGGCTGCTTTCGGATATTTCGGTTTATTTTTCATGGGAGGGCTGATGATATACTAAACATCATGTATTCTGCAGGAAAAACGCCACTGCGAATCATGATCAAACCAAAGGTTATTTCCGTTTTAATTCCTTGATTTTTTGCCACCATTTTTTGACGGGGTCCAACACAATGGCTTCTTTTCCCATCATGGCTAGACCTGCGATAATCAGTACAATGCCAGGGATAAAGGGTAGGAAGCAGCCGATAATGCCGATGAGGATGACGACAGTCCCAGTAGCATACAGGAAGAATTTCTTGATGGGATTCATCGTCGCCTAGGAGCCTGTCGGAGTAATGATCTCGTCGCGAGAAAAACGAGATGTGGTCTGCGACAAGGAAGACGAGCAAAAAGCGCGGAAGCGTAGTCTCTGCACTACGTTGAGCACTTTTTGCGAGGATGACGCAGTCGCAGGCCACATATCGTTTTTCGCAGCAGAGAGCATTACTCCGACAGGCTCCTAGCCGAGG
>CAZOWS010000337.1:0-5734 GCA_964583365.1 uncultured Actinomycetota bacterium | reverse complement strand
TACGCTGAAAGTATCCGGCAGTTCGTTGCTGATCCATACGCCGTCGAAGCTTTCGGCCGGGAATATTTTTTCCAAGTCGGCCACGTCGGCATGCACCCAGACAACTTTCGCGTCCATCTCCATGCCCCGCAAGGCCTCTTTTTGGCGCTCTATGGCGGAGGCGCTCACCTCAATGATCGTGTACCGCAAGGCTTTTTGAAATGCGTCCCATCCCGGCGCATTCGCATGCTCCTTTTGGAGCACAGCTGCGAGTATGCCGCGCGCCAAAGCGGCTTCGCCCGCGCCCATTTCTCGTATTTCAAAATCCTTTGGCCGGCCCATGGCATTCCATTTCCGGAACAGATCGAGGGCAACTCCGCGGCCGAAATCGGAAAATTTCTGAGGCATTGTCTCGAATTCGCCTTCTCCGCTTTTGGCATCGCCGACAAGCGCCTCCGCGCGCGGGCGCGTGTAAAAACCATGCGCGGGATCCCGTAGGACCGTTTCTAGGTATCGATCGTACGTCAGGGGGCCAGCCGACAGGATTTTATCGTGCAGATGCCGCCGCGGGGCGCTCATGGCGCGGAGCCGCGCCTGCACGATTTCCGAGAGCGGAATACCCCAGCGCATTTGCAATGTCCGGAAATATTGATAGACGGACGCCGATAATTCGGAAGACGCCAAAAAATCCTCCAGGACATGGGCAAGCTCCGCAACGCCGTCCTCGCGCGTTTTTGAGGGGTCCTGCAGCCATTGAAGAATGCAATCCTGAATGCTTATTTTCTTGGGTTTTTCGATGGCGACGAGATGCGCAAGAAAATCACGGTGATTCGCCGCCGTTGGTTTTG
Source organism: uncultured Actinomycetota bacterium (assembly GCA_964583365.1). Lineage (GTDB taxonomy): Bacteria > Auribacterota > Ancaeobacteria > Ancaeobacterales > CAZGMX01 > CAZOWS01. The sequence continues at coordinate 4,907 of CAZOWS010000337.1, read as the reverse complement.
GAAACGATGCATCGGGCTTCAAGTCGGGCCGCCATCTTGCGTCGTAGACGGCATTTTCATATTGCAGAAAATCCGGGTCTTGCCGCAATTGCTCCCAAAGCGCCCGCGCAGCGTACAGCAGTTGGTGTTCCGACAGCGGATGGCCCAGCAATTCCGCGAGGGCCTCCGGGGTGACACCAAGATGTTGCGCCGCCTCCTCCAGGAAGATGCGGGCGTGAACATAGCGCTTCAAATACCCCGCATCGTCCAACGCATGCTCCATGATGATCAGCGCGCGCTGGGCTTGGCTGATTTGCTTGTCCAGGAGAATGCGTATCAGCGCGGCATCGTGCCCGTCTCGCGTGATGCTTTTCACTTCTTTTGCCATGAGACCGGCGACGGCGAGATTTTGCTCCCCGGGCAATAAGACCGGCTGCGGCGCATAAAATTCTTGCGGGTCGCCACGATAGAACATCGCATAATTGAAACCCAAAGAGCGCGTATCCTCGGGCCGGCCGGGAAATGGACGATGACTCAGCGTGGCTCCATTGCCCTCGTGCATGCCGATAAGCACGCGCGCGGCGGGAGCTCTGCCGAAGCGTTTGGCGAATGCCGAGACCGTGATAGGCGGGGCGTTGGGATTCTCGCTCGCATGCTTGCGCGCGTATGCAAGAAACACTTCCCTCCCGCGCGGCGAGGTAAAGACGCTATATGTTTCCATGCTCTCGTCCAGCCCCGGATAATCATGCCGAAGCGCGGGAAGCCGCCGCATGTATTCCTCGTAGCTCAACAGCCTATCTCCCTCCAGCGCCATGCGGCCCGGAGACGTAATCTTCAAAAATGTCTCCTCCACGTACTTAGCGACTTCGTCCTGGGGCATCACGATTTTTCCGCCGTTTCTCGGCAATTGCAGCAACCCCTCTTTTTCATCCTGAAGCAGGCAGACCTCCAACTCGGCAGGGCGGCTGTAGGCCACGATGTAGCGAATATCGGGATTGAGCCAATCGGCTAGCTTTTCGGTCACCAGCGGCAATGCCTTGCCCACACCCACCGCCGTGGGATCGGCCACAACCCAAAAGTCCACCATCGTGTCGCATTCCTTTTCTTTACCCAGCCGATGCGCGCGCGTCATCGCGGCATAATCAAAGGAAAAATCCCCATGCAATAGAAATGCAACGAAAATGAAACCGACCATTTCACCGGCCTCGTTCCTGGCGACCAGCGATCGCGGATTCGCTGCAATCCACTTCCGCATTTGATCTTCGGTCATGAGCAAATTCGGTTCCTTGGAGAGAATACGGTTGTTGAGCGAGGTCATAGCAGGGGCATCTTCTGGCCGCACTTGCTCAAAAACATACACGCAGCGATTGATTTCGCGTGTATCTCGAAAGGACTGGTCTGGACTTTCTTGAGCTTGGCGCTTGAACGTGGAGACGGGAGCCAAGGCGTCTTGCGCAAGAGCCGTAAAGCACCCTGCGAGCAAAGATATTCCGGCGCCCAATGCAATCGAATGGACAAATAATCTGCGCATGCGCTCTCCTTAAAACGTAACCTCCAAGCTGACAGTATTTTACAATATTTCTCCAGCATTGTCAATGGCTTGGCATTGGGGAACTTTTGTGTATTGACACATTTGATGAAATATGGCAATATGGAGCGAGAGGTGACATTATGTCCAAAGAAAGTATTCAACCCAAACGCGATAGGCTAAGCATCGATGTTCCGACAGAGGTGCATTTGCAAATCAAGGTTTATGCAACCCTGCACGGGAAAAGCATTCGTGACTACATTCTAGAAAGCGTGCAGGAGCGTCTGCTGCATGACTTGGAGGCAAAACAAATGTTGGCCATGACCACGCACGCCAGTCCTGCCTTGCAGGCGCTGTGGGACAATGTCAAAGATGCCTCGTATGATACGGTATAGTCCAGGTGATGTAGTCCTGGTGCAAATTATCTTCTCGGAAGGTATCGGCGCCAAGAAACGCCCGGCCTTGGTGATCAGCAAAGACAACTATCATGCTGGTCGCCAGGACATTGTTGTTGCGGCGATCACAAGCAATATCAAGAGAGTGCTCCCAGGTGACACAAAAATATCACATTGGGAAAATGCAGGATTGCTATACCCCTCACTGGTCACAGGCATACTTCAAACGATCAAGCAGAACGCCATCCAGAAAAAACTCGGCTCGCTAGAGAGTGGAGACTTCCAATTGGTAAGAAAGAATCTTTCGTCTGTCTTGGCGCTTTAATTTCGAGCCAGCGCTCGTGTGTCATGACTACCGATTTCCGATAAATTGCCGATAACTTGCCGATAACTGGTAGCTGCGGGAGCGATTGGCTGCATCACCAATTATCAGCCATCCGTCTTGTACCCATTTTTGCATTAGATTTCTCGCCATGCGGCTGGAGAGACCTAGAAGACCTACCACGTCGCTAGCGGCAAGATTTTCCTTTTTTGCAAATAGACCCAGTACCATGCGAGCTCTGCGATCCAGACATTGCAATTCCTTGGCTTCTACCACGACGCCTTCTTTGCTGTAGCGCAAGGCTTCATCTCTCGCTAGCGTAAACACTTTTGCTAGCAAGGCGGTAAAATATTCTACCCACCCGGTCAAATCTGTATTTGCTCTACCTTCGTAATAGTTGTGATGTTGGTGCGTCGCCAGAGAATGGTAATACCCCGACAAATCCCTGGCATGATGCTCCTCCATGGAAAAAAATCCATGCAACCCATAGTCGTCGCGTTGCAGAATGAATGTGGCAAGTAATCGGGCTGTTCTTCCGTTGCCATCGTAATAAGGATGAATGGTGACAAATTGATAATGTAGCAGCGCTGCAACAATAGGCACTGGAATATTTTTTTTCCGCGCCTGATGAACCCATCGGACCATTTCGATCATGAGCTTGGGGACATCCTTGGCTTCCGGTGGCATGTACACGATAGCGCCCGATGCCGACTCGCGAATGACATTTTGGCCAGGCCGGTACGCCGTGGGCTTCGCGCGCTTGCCATTTTCGACAATAGCGTGCAAGCGCTGTATCAAGTCCTCGGATAATTCCAAGCGATGGGCTGCCCAGTCCTCCACTCTAAGCAATGCATCCCAGTAATTCCGCACTTCCTTAACATCGCGTTCCCGCCCAAGAAACTGTGTTTTCTTCTTTTGAATAACCTGCTCGGCTTCCTTGAGGGTAAGGCGATTGCCTTCAATGCGTGTCGAATAATGAGTTGATCGGATTCGCGCTTTATGGCGCAGATCGGCTTCCACTGCGGGCGACAGCGGCGTATGATCGACAACAGCCTTCGCCGCCTCAATTTGCATAAGCGCCTGGGCAACGCGAGGACTAATGCGATAGTCCGGATTCCAAATCGATTGTCGTGCTCTCTGGGGTTTCATGCGTTGAGTATACCGCAATTAAAGGGCTTCAGGCACGCTTGGTTCGCTTGGCAAAATAGTCTTTTGCCAAGACTGCCTTAGTGGGCTGCTTCCGATGTTTCGCCCAAGCCTTCTGCGCCGCGCGAAGATCTTTCAGATCACTGCAATACACGGTTTCCACCGCGTCTCTTAAAAGATCTGCCATCGACCGTCGTTTTTCGATGGCCAAGTGCTTGAGTCCGTTGTGGATGTCAAATGGAAGATATACGGTTGTTCTAATCATGGTTCACCTCATGGCTCAAATCTACCGTAGTAACATATCTATGTCAAAACATATAACCAACCGCACGAGCCTACGCGGCGGCAGCAAGGGCGAATTGGGCGGCTGTCGTGGCATCGAGGGTTTGGGATGCAGGTACGTGTGCGGGATTGTTTTGGCCCTGCTGGTCTTGCAAGGACACGGCCTCCGCATTCTCGTCCTCGGCGATCGCGGCCTCCAATATTTTCGCCAAGCGGGCGCGCTCAGCGCGGAGGGTGGTTATGTCATCCTGAGTCGCGTTAGCGACGAAGGATCTACGTTGGTCAGCACCAAGATCCTTCGCTTCGCTCAGGATGACAGGAGATCTCATGGGGAGGGTTACTGCCAGCGCCTCCATGGCCTGAACAATCACGCGCACATCAATATTGCCCTCCCGCATCAATGGCAACAGGCGCTGCATGAGAAATGGATCATTCATCCCCCACAGGGACTCCGCGACAATGAACCATGGGAGATCTTCCCCATAGAATCTTCGCTTGCCCAATATCTTTAAGGCCTTGTCTCTTTCTTCTGTGGACATTCCCATTGCGGCTAAGGCTAGCAATGTTTTGCGGAATGGTGCGCCCTCCAGCGTTCGTAGCGCAGCGATCAGACCTGTTTTTAGCGTGGGTTCGTTGTGAACCTCTGCGGTATGAATGGCGGCCAGAGCAACCGTGACATAGGAATCTTTAAATAATTTGATGAGAGCATTCCTGACGCTGCGCGATAGCGGTGATCGGAGTTCTCGAATCGTTTCAGCCGCGCGCAATCGCACATCCCATTCGCTGTCGGTTAATAATTTTAGCAGCCCCTTCTCTGTTTTCTTGGGCTCCTTACCAAGCCTTATCAACGCAGCTACACCAGCCAGGCATTCGTCGTAGTCATCGGATTCTGCGGCTTTGGTTAGGGTTGCTAGGAAAGCGGGGTTCTTCAGGCCTAAAGCACTGCAGGTTTCAAAAACCTGCAAACGGGTGCCCTTGGACTCCAGCAAGTGTTGTTTAATGGATACCCAAAGAGCTTCCGCTGGGAATTTTACCGCCACATAAGCCTTCAACCGTGCGATGGACAACCTTTCATCGTCTCCTTCATTGATTACCAAATGGGGCAAAGCTTCCTGCCACGAAATTCCAAGAGCCGCCAGCCCCTCCGTCGCGGCAATTTTTTCTTCCAGCGACTCGGCTTGGCCAAGTTGATCGATGAGGAATTGCTTGAGCATTGCTCTATGTCCTTCGGGCAGGCCTGATGCTTTGAGCAATT
>CAZOWS010000336.1:0-3036 GCA_964583365.1 uncultured Actinomycetota bacterium | reverse complement strand
CCTCGGACCTTAAAGGTCTGGCCTCGTTCGCCGAGTGTTTTCCCAAAGTCCATTGTGTCTGTGTCGGGACGCCTGATCGGGCCTACAAGGCAGGCGCGTTCCATGTGATACCCTGGCGTGATTTGTTCAGCGCGGATTATTTGGGATTAAGCACCTTATAGCTTTAGAAACGCCGTTGTTGCCGCGCCCACCTTTTTTGCCGACCAAATTCCGGATATGAGTGCAATGCCTTGGGCGCCCTGAGCCAGCGCGGTGGAGGTGTTCCCGAGCGTGATGCCGCCCAGCGCAAACACGGGAATACGCACATTGCTGCAGACATCACGCAATGCGGCTAGGTCGAGCGGCGCGCCGTAGGTTTTTTTTGATGCAGTGGCGAAGACGGGGCCAAACGTGATAAAGTTTGCGCCTTCGCGTTGGGCTTTTCGGGCGGAGGAGAGCGAGTGCGTGCTTTTGGCGATCAGCGCGCGCGCGCCGAGGGCTTGGCGCACGGCATGGATAGGTAGGCTGTCTTCGGGTAGATGCACGCCGTCGGCGCCTACGGCCTTGGCTATGTCGAAGCGGCCGTTGATTAGGAGTTTGCAGCCGTAGCGGCGTGTCAGCTCGCGGGCCCTGCAGGCCATCGCGTACAGATCTCTGTCGCAGAGATCTTTTTCGCGCAATTGAAAAGCGGGGAGGCCGGCGCGCAAGGCTTGTTCGAGCCGGCGCCAGAAATGCTCGGGCGAAAAGAGTTTTCTGTCGCTTATGAGGTAGAGGGTGAACATGAATATGACTTTAAAGGAAAGGGCGGCATGATCAAAGCCCTGATTTTTGATTTCAACGGCGTCATCGTGGACGATGAGCCGATTCATATGCGCATGTTTCAAGAAGCTTTGCGCGACGCGGGGATACCCATGTCGGACAAGGATTATTACCGTTTTTATCTTGGCATGAACGACAAGGATTGCTTTACGTCGGTGCTAAAAAAGGAAAAGTGTTTCAGCGATAGCGCACTTCAGAAAATGATGCGTCGCAAAAAGGGCTTGTATCGGGCCTATATTGCTAAACATCTGATTTTTTTTCCGGGCGCGCGGAGTTTTATCCGGCAGGCTGCGCGCAAATATCCTCTCGCCATCGCGTCGGGCGCCTTGCGATCGGAGATTCGTTACATTCTCGGTCGAGGTGGTATACGCAAATGTTTCCCCGTGATTGTTGCGGCCGAGGATGTGCGTATTGGAAAGCCTAATCCGGAATGTTTTCGGCTGGCTCTGAAGCGTCTCAACGCCAAGCTCGGCTCGAGTTTGAAGCCGCGCGAATGCCTGGTGCTGGAGGATTCGCTGGAGGGTATCAGGGCTGCCAAGAAGGCAGGTATGCAATGCCTGGCGCTGGCAACGTCGCATCCCGCGAAAAAATTAAAACAGGCCGACAAGATCGTGAAGGACTATTCGCAAATCAAACTGGGCGATTTGCCCCTGTCATTCTGAGCGACAGCGAAGAATCTCTTTAGAACCGGACGAGATCCTTCGCTGTGCTCAGGATGACAGCTACAACCCCACGATTCTAAAAAAAGCCTCGTACTCCTCGAGATTTTCAAATGCGAAGTCGGGTGTGTGGTCTTTTAAGTCCGCCAATTTCCATGGTCCCGTGGCCACCGCGATCGTGACGACGCCCGATTGTTTCCCTGCATCGATGTCGAACGGTGTGTCTCCGACTAAAAAAATATCCTTGTCGTGCGCAATGTGGTTTTGAAATTTGCGTCCGCGCTCGATGCCCATGCGGGTGAGTTGCGGCCTGCTTTCCGAATCCGACCCGTATCCGCCGAATCGGAAATACTTATTCAAGTCCGGCCGCGCGAGCTTGATGCGCGCGCCCTCCTCGAGATTGCCCGTGACCAGTCCCAGCGTGTGCGCGTCGCTTGCGGCCAGATGGCGCAGTATTTGTGCGATGCCGGGCATCACCCGAAAGTTGGGCGCCGCCGCGATTTCTTCTTTCAAGAAATCAAGATAGGACCGGCACATGTGTTTCAACTCATCCGCCGTGCAATCGCGCTTGAGGGCTACATGAAAAATTTCACGAATGATCGCGGGATCGGTTTTTCCGGCCGGCTGTATAAGCCCCATCGCGTTGGCCACGCCGTGATGTTTTTGAAAAGCGCGATCCAGCGCGCGCACTCCAGCGCCGCCCGTGCGTATTAGTGTTCCATCGATATCAAAAAGGACCATCTTCATCGTTTCACCTGTTATAATCGGCCTATTCTAGCATATACGAGACAATCGCCTTGATTTCATCACCCTCATCTTCCTTGCTTCGCGACGACCCCAGCCGGCCCTGGTCGTTGGAGGAGTCCTATCGCTATTGCGAGGAGATAACCTATCACCATTACGAAAATTTTCCTGTTGCGTCCATCTTGATTCCGAAGGCCATGCGCAAGCATGTCGCTGCAGTCTACGCGTTTGCTCGCACGGCGGATGATTTTGCCGATGAATTGCCCAATCGTGGCAAGGAATTGGGTTTGATAGCCGGGTGGCAGAAGAATTTGGAACTTTGCTACGAAGGCCATGCGCGATTTCCGATTTTTGTGGCGTTGGCGGACACCGCGAAACGTTTCGATTTGCCGATACAATTATTTAGCGATTTGCTCGATGCGTTCGCGCAGGACGTGGTGGTCAAACGCTACCAAACTTTTGCGAATGTGCTGGATTATTGCCGCCGGTCGGCTAATCCGGTGGGGCGTTTGGTGCTGATGCTCTTCGGTCATAAAGATCCGCAATGGTTTCTCTGGTCCGACGCGATTTGCACGGCCTTGCAATTGGCGAATTTTTGGCAGGACGTGGCCGTGGATTGGGAAAAGGATCGCGTGTATTTGCCTCTGGAGGATTGCGCTAGATTTGGGTATGCGTTGGAGGGGCTGGGGCGCGCGGATACGAACGACGCGTTTCGCAAATTGATGGATTTTCAAGTGCAACGCACGCAAGGCTTATTCGATCAAGGTAAACCGCTGTTGGTCGAGACGCAAGGCAGGCTGAGAGTGTAATTTACGGCCGTTTGGATGGGAGGCAC
>CAZOWS010000335.1:0-4566 GCA_964583365.1 uncultured Actinomycetota bacterium | reverse complement strand
TCTGCGAGGCAAGCCTACGAAGCGCAGCCCAGATCTCTGCGCGGTCGTCTCGTTGTGCTTGGGGCAAAAGAGGATTACGCCCTTGGAACCAAGGACGTTCGTGCTCTATTGTCCAATCCCGAGGCCACGTTGGATAGTATTGCGGCCGAATTGATCTTGCAGGCCGGTGCGATGGTCGTGGCCGACGAGCGCTATAGAGAAGATCTTCGTTTTGCGCGGGCTACTGCGCCACGCGTATCGGTAAGTGGCCTAACGGGTGTTCCTGGAGTGCCAGTCCCAATAGGCACGCATCGTTGGGCCACGGAACATAAAATCCCCGACTTGGAAGAAAACACTTTGCTAATGGCCAAAAAAATCACCGATGCTCTCCTGCATTGGATGGAAATGTCCAAAGAATATGCAACCGCGCATCAAGATGCCGATGTGCAAAAGGCCTACAGTGAAAGCATGGGCAAGCTGGTAGAGATCATGGAACAACGCGCGGGGCATCTTTCGGAATTATCCAGTCCCATGGGAAAAACCCAAAAAATCCATGCGGATATGGACACGATCAATGCCCAGGGGGATCAGGACAAGGCCTATAGTGATGCAGCCCAGCAGGTTCTTCTAGCATCACTGCGTGGCTTACAGGTCTCAACGCAATCGCCCAAGACCGTGCACCCCGTGGCTCGCAGCATGGCCCTACGCTTTGCCCCGGAAGATGCAATGGCGAGGAAATTGATCGAAGCCGGTTTGACCCCTGTATTGGAAGAACTGGACAAGAGGCAATTCAAGGGCAATGAGAAATTTGATAAGAAGTTTGGAAAAAAGAAAATGTCAGCCATATTGCAGACCCTCGTACAAGGACCCAAGGCGAAGACGGGTGCGCAGGGGGCGAAAGTTGCAGCGGCCAAGCGATTGGGAGGCGTGAATCAAACTGCCTTGGTTTTGCAGGGGCGCGCGGCGGAATTAGAACAAATGGCCGTTGAGCGCCAGATAGAGATTCGGCAGGCAGATAGGAACACCACGTTTGCCCCCGCGTTTACGTCGTTGCATTCAGGGACATTGGGGGCTGGACTTGGTGTTGATGAAAAAGGTGAGCGCCAGCAGGGAATCGATGTAACGCAAAAGCAGTTTGAAGTGATGCAGAAACAACTGCAATGGGAGGCATTCAAAGTGAATGATTCCATTGAACTTGCGCGCTTGCGAGGCGAGTTGGAATCTGCGCAAAACAAAGCAGTGGTTGTGGAGGCAGGTTATAGGCAGGCGCTAGGGCTAGCGGCAATGCTTGGGGAGCGCGACAAGGAAAAGGCCCAGCGCACCGTGGCCCAGATACAGCAGAAACTATTTCTCGCCCACGCCGATTTTCAAAGGGCCCAAAAATCCTGGGAGAATTATTTGCGCATCCATGGCTATCGCGATGCGACAAATGCGAAATCTCGCGAAGTCACGCGCAAGCCATTGTCGGAAGTTTCAACCGCAGAGTTGGAAAAGATATTTGCCGCCTTGAGAGCCCAGACACAAAGACATCCCAATGTACTGTTCCACGTGGTGGAAGCAGCCAAAGGCGAAGTGGAGTTGGGCGTGCGGCAGGCGGAAAAAATCCGTGCTCCGGCGTTGCTCGGCTATTTGACCATCGGACCCTTCAATATAGAGTTGGCGAAAGACTTATCTACGGGGCAACCGAGCTTGATTTTGGAGACATTGTTGCCAGCCTTCGACAAATATTTAGGCGCATTGCGCATAAGCCTAATGCGCAACAATATAAACCTTGATCCCGCAGGCCCTGCTACCCAACAAATAACGGACATCAACACGACCGTGAACGCAAACATGTTTGGCGAGGCGCTACAATTCCAGATGTTTGTTCATAAGACATGGTTGGACATTGGGAAAACTCAAAAAATAACACAGAAAGAGAAAGAAACGTACGAAGAATGGGCTGGACGCATTCAGGCGCAAATGGACGCCATTAAAGGCGCTTTTGTTACAGAACGTAACAAGGGAGATATTCGAGTCTATGATGCCTCACAATCGCTGCCACTAGGACAAACGTTTGGGCTGCCCAACAGCGCAGGACCCGCTCTGGATTTCTTCATGGCGCCGGATCAGAGAATCATCTCCTTGACGCCCAATGATGTTTCGTTTGGGTTCATGAAGATGTTGGATCTGGAAGAGCAAAAATTAAAGGTGCGGGCAGCGGCTATCAAAGTAAAAATTGGCCAATTGGGTGCTGAAGATTCCACGCAGGCCATTCTTGATCAATTGGAGGAGCGTCAGCTACAGGCGGAAGAGACACGCATCTTGATAGATCAAACCAAAGCGCAGAGGGATTTGGCTCAAAGGATTATGCTGGATACGGAGCAAGCCCGTCGTGATGGTAAAAGTTCCTACGAGGATGTGGACAGGGCCTTCCATAATGTCGTGGACGCGGAAGTGGCCTTCGGAGAAGCATTGGCGCATTATCAAAGCGCGCTGGCCCAATTGAAAGCTACGGCGGAGTTTTTTGGTGTGGACATGCAGGCTCAACCGGTAAAGCCCCAAGCCCCGCCTGCTTTGTCCTCATCCGATGAAACCTCCCAGGCCGAAGCGCGCCTGAAATACCGACTCGCCGTCAACAAGACAAAAATCAAAGCATTCGAAGCCCAACGCCGCAATGCATCGCGGCAATTGCCCGCAGCGGTGGAAGCGCCGGATGCCGATGCAAGAGCGCAAGCTGAACTGACGGCGCTCAGGCAATCCCTCAAACAATCCATTGAAGTGTTGACACGCGCAATCGCTGAGATGGAAGCAAAGTTAGCGCTGCCCGGGCCAATCCCCGCGATCTCTGTACCCTCTTTACCAGCAACAACGAGCACGACTTTCACCCCACCAAGCACGGCTAGCACGGCATCTATGTCACCCAGCACGGCCACTACAGCTAGCACAGCATCTACGCCATCCACCACAGCAAGCACTGCGCCGCTGTCGCCCGCTGCTCAGGCCAAGCTCGATGTGATGTTGAAAGACTTTGCCGATCAGGCGAATGCCTTAGTACAGGATCTCCAAACCATCAAGGACGCGGACGAGGCAGTATTGAAGGAAGCCAAAGAGGCTTCCGAAAAAGAAGAAGCAGTTGTGTCGGCGGAAGTAAGGTCCCAAGCCGCTGTCGTTGCCGAGAAAACCACGAGATACAAGCAGGCGCGCTCAGAAGCAAGCGCTACCGTTCGAAAATTGGAAGACCTGCGTCAGCAATTGCTGGATTTCAGCCGTCTCCTTACGGAAAAAGAAAACCAATTAGCTGGAAGAAAGCCCTCTGTCGCCCAGGATCCTGTGCTGGCACAACTCACGGGCGAAATACGGGTCTTGCGCGAGAAAACTCAGCGACTGGAGAAAGACCAAACCGCCCTACAGGGCACGCTGGGCGAAAAGAAAAAAATTGCTAAGGAATTGGGAGAGGATATACAAAAAATCCTCGCCGACATGGATAAATTGTACATGCATATGCTCGACGCTACGATCGGCGCCAGGGAAAGCGCAAAGGCGTCGAACTTCAAAGACGTTAGCCTGAGAAAATTGCTGACCGGGGAGGAATTGCCCGTGCGAAGTGCCAGAGCTGCTGGGGCAGACGGCAAGCCAACTACCATAGAGGTCAAACGCGGGGCCATACACGCACTCGTGCAAGGCATGGCCGATGCGGATTTACGCATTCGGGGTTTGGAGGCGGACTTGGTGAGAGCGAATTTCAAACCCGTTCTCGACTTTACAGCAGCCGCAGGGTCCGCAGGAGGATTTTCGGGAAGTCTCTCGATCACGTTCGTGCATGATCCGACGCGCGGATCCAAAATCGAAAAAGCGGAACTCTCCAAGCTTGCACAGCAATACATATTGGAGCAAAAGCGAAAATTCATTCTGCTCGAGACCTTGATGAGCTATTTCAATTACAAGGAGCTCAAGCATCGCGAGATATTTGAAAAGGTTCAGTATTTGCGCGGAAAGGGTCTCGTGCTATCAGGTATCAATGACTTTGAAGACAAGAAAATCCCTGCATTTTCGCTGGAATCCAGCGTGAACAATCAATCTAAAATCGTTCATGACCTCGCCAAGACCATGAGAACATCGCAAGGGGTTCTCAACGGATTGGCAAAACTCGCGGGTTTTGCTCCCGATGAAACGCTGAGCATCGAAGGCACGGACATCTCGCGGGATGATTTAGAAATCGTGGTGTCCTTGAGCGATGAACTGCAGGAGAAAGGGAAAATCAATCTGGGCGGAAAAGAATACAACAAAGATGCGTTCCATGGCCAGGCAGGCCAAATCCAATTTTACCGATTGCTGCAGGCGAACGTGGGTCTGCGAGCGGATCATTTTGGTAATCTGAACATTGCGGTCAATCCGAGCCTCAAGGCCGACCTTGGATGGGAATATTTTGACGGCAGCATTCAAGAAGTCGAGACCAATAAAGTCGAAGACCCAACTGCTGTGCTGGATGCCATTTTCGCCGAATACAAAATCAAGGACTTCCAAAGCGATCAAGACTCCGTGTTGGCGGCGATGGGCGTTCGTCAGGCTATCGCGAATAAATCAGAAATAGTCCAGGCCGAAAAG
>CAZOWS010000334.1:0-10193 GCA_964583365.1 uncultured Actinomycetota bacterium | reverse complement strand
TTGATGCTCTTGGTCATATTGACCAAAGTGCCCAGAATATACGGGCGGCTTGCGGAGAAATCCCCTTCCAAAATATTGTCGGGAAATTGATTGGTCCAATGCGTCGTGCGAATGTCGGCAAGCAATTTTTGCCGCATGTGATCGCGCCTCGACGCGTCGTCGTAGAGTTCGGTAACAACTTCGTCCACTATCGTTTCAATGCGCTTGTGCGTTTGCGCATCGAATTGCTCTCTGCCGACGCCCTCCAGCTCTTTGCGCAATGTCTGCGAATCAAAAATATGCCCGAATGCGCCGGCCTCCAATTCCCCCAATTGGCCGCCCATCCATTCCGGATGCACGCGACCTGCTTTAAGAATTTCGATAGAGATTTGCGCGAGTTGCTCGTCTGTAATACCCTGCACGGCCTTGGACAGTGGCCCGACCAGCGTGAGCATGTAGCCATACAATGCCTTGAAATGCTTCGCCTCGTCCTTGTCCGCGGCCTCCACCATGGCACATTTGAGCTCGTAATAGTGTTCGATCAAGCCCTCCGGCGTGGTGGGCAGAACCTTGAGCTTTTCTTCGGCAATGCGTTGAGCGGCTTCCCGCGCTTCGTCGTTGCTAGGAAAAGCAGACCTGGGGGCTAAAGCACGCGCGGATGGCGGGACAATGCTCGTGACCAAAAAGACCACGGACAAAATCACAGAAAGCGCACGGACGGAGGTCTTAGTCCCCACCCGCCGCAATATCTGACAACGCTCACGTGATAATATTTGCATATCTGGCTCTGCCAGTATCTTAGCCTAGAAAATGCAAATTGTCAAGGGGGGCGAAAATAAAAAAAGGGAAAACTCAAATACAAATCTTAGAACCCTTACTACCTTGCTCGTGCCGAAGCACCGATTCGATAATCGCATCTAAAGAAAGCGTCGGCCGGAAACCAATCATGCGATTGATTTTGGTGATGTCCGGAACGCGGCGTTCCATGTCTTCGAAACCTTCTTCGTAGGCCTCGTCGTAGGGCACCGAGACGATAGAAGATTTACTTTCGGTTTGCGCGATGATCTTGGCGGCCAAATCGGCGATCGTGATTTCTTCCTCGCTGCCCACATTGAACACTTGACCGCACGCGCGTGGCTCTTCGATCAAGGCCACCATCGCCCCAACCGCATCGCCCACGTGGAGAAAGCAGCGCGTCTGTTTGCCATCCCCAAACACCGTGATCGGTTCATCGCGCAAGGCCTGCCCCACGAAACGCGGGAGGACCATGCCATAGGCGCCGGTTTGCCTGGGACCCACTGTGTTGAAGAGCCGCACAATAACGGTCGGCACGCCTTTTTCTTTCCAGTACACGTAGCCAAGAATCTCGTCCACGGCCTTGGATGTCGAATAACTCCAGCGACTTTTGAGAGGCGAACCCAGAATCCTGTCGTCCTCCTCCTTGAGCGGACCGCTTTTATTTTTTCCGTATATTTCGGAGGTGGAGGTGATGAGAACTCTCTTGTTGTAGCGATGCACCATCTGCAACACGATTTCACTGCCGCGAATATTGGTGGTGAGCGACTCCAGAGGATGGCGAATGATCAGGTCCACGCCGACAGCCGCCGCCAGATGAAACACCGCGTCGCAGCGCTCGACAAGCTTGTCCATAAGCGTCTCGTCCAGAATGCTTCCGACAACCAAATGAAAACGAGCGTTGCCGTCCAGATGCGCCACGTTCTTGAGCGAACCCGTGGAAAGATTATCTACTATCGTGACATCCCAGCCATCTTTCAACAACAGGTCGGCCAAATGGGAACCAATGAATCCAGCTCCGCCCGTGATGAGAGCCTTCTTGGGGATCATGGATGCGCTGGGGCCAGCGGCGCCTTGTTACTAGGGAGGGAATTCGGCCAAAATATTTTCTTTTCCAAATCTTCGCGCGTCTTCAACTCGCGCACGTCCAGCGCTTGAGACAATTCCACCAAACCGCATTGCGTGCGTACGAGCGCGTCCAGAGTGCCGCCACAGCCCACCTTTTCGCCGAGCGAATCGCATAGCGTGCGCATGTACGCTCCTGTCGCGCAGGACACTTCCATCTGTATCAGCGGCAACTCGAACTTCAACACCTTGATCGAATGAATCACGACGCGCCGCGATTTTACGGGTATTTCCACACCCTTGCGCGTGTAGTAATAATAGGGTTTCCCTTTGTATTTCACGGCAGAATATTTTGGCAAAATCTGAACGATCTCACCGCGAAACTCGGTCAGCATTTTCTCGAATTGTTCGGGCGTCAGTGCTGGTATAGGTTCATCACGCAAAACCTTGCCCGTGATGTCCTGCGTGTCCGTGCGCACGCCGAGACGCAACGTGATCTCGTAGGTTTTATCCGAGGTCATAAAAAGCCCTAGCATTCGATTCGCCTTGCCGATGCCAACAACGAGTATGCCGGTGGCGAGAGGATCCAGCGTGCCGCCATGCCCGACTTTCTTCAAACCAAAACGTTTTTTGAGGAATTCGATGACGTCGTAGGACGTCCATCCTGCGGGCTTGTTGATGATAAGAAATCCGTCGCGTGTGCTCATTTAAACCTTCCCGTAAATTTTTTCCAATTCCGCCAAAACTTTTTGCGACACTTCCTGCCCCGTGCCTTCCATGTTGCAGCCCGAGGCGGCCGAGTGCCCGCCGCCCGAGAATTTTCGCGCGATCACGTTCACGTCCGCTATCTTTGGATTGCGCGAACGAAAGCTCACCTTAAATGATCCGGGTTCGTCGGACTCTTTGAACACCGCGGCTACTTCCACGCCGCTAATGCCGCGCACGTGATTGATGATGTCATCGCACCATTCCAGCGTCGAGCCCGATGCTTTGAGCAATTGCTGCGTCACGACTACCCACCCCACTTTGCCACCGAACTCCAAATGCACATCTGCGAGGGCGCCGGACAGCATTGCCAGCTTTTCCTTCGGATAGTCTTCGTAGATACGTTCGTGAATAAGCGTATGGTTGATGCCCGTGGCCAACAAATCGGCCGCAACGCGATGCGTGCGCTGCGTCGTGTTGGAGTATTGAAATTTTCCGGTGTCGGTCACCAGTGAAGTGTACAAACACGCGGCGATATTCTTGTCCAATTTCACGCCCAGACGCTTGATCAAATCGTACACCTGCTCTCCCACTGCAGCCGCGGTAACATCTATCCAGCGCATCGTCCCGTAACGCGAATTGCTCACGTGATGATCCACGTTGACCAATAGGGGGCAAGAAGAGACCAGCGGCTCAAGAGAACCCAGCCGTTCCAAGGTCGGGGTATCGAACAGCATCACCACGCGCTCGTTCAAATCTTTCGGAGCCGTAGCACTTACCTTATCCAAGAGCGGAAGATAGCGGTATTTCTCGGGAACCATGTCCGTCATCACGCACACGTCTTTTTTTAACTTTTTAAGCGCGCAAGCCATGGCCAAGGCGGATCCCAGAGAATCACCATCCGGAGATTCATGCGCAACAGTCACGAATTTCTTCGACTTGCGTATGAGAGCTACAATCTTTTCCATTTCTTTGGTACTAGACATTTTCTCCACCGCCCGTGTCGCTGCTCTCTTTGTGAATCTTGCGTAAAACTTCGTCGATGTGCATCGAATGATCCACGGTGTCATCCATGATGAATTGCAGCACCGGAATAAATTTCAGCGAGAGCCTGTTGCCAAGTTCCTTCTGAATGAAGCTTCTTTGCTTGATAATACCTTGAATGCTTTGCTGTTTTTGCTTTTCATTGCCCATGACCGATATAAAAGCTTTCGCGTGCCGCAAGTCCTTGCTCACCTCAATGGCCATAACGGTGACAAAGCCTATGTTCGGACTGCTCAACTCGAAGCCAATAATCTGGCTGAGTTCACGGCGCATCAAACTGTTTATTTTGAGCATGCGGCTGATCATGGGAGATTGTGTTGCGAAGGCTTTACAACTGCGCGTTTCGCTGTTACAGCAACTGTGCTGTCTTTTCTACGATGAATGCCTCGATAATGTCGCCTTCCGCCAAATCGTCCCAACCAGCGAGCTTGATACCGCACTCGAAGTCGGCCTTGACTTCCTTCACCTCGTCTTTGAAACGCTTGAGCGAATTGATTTCACCCGTGTATATCGCCTTCTCGGCTCGCATTAAACGCACTTTGCAATTGCGAACAATTTTACCGTCTTTAACCATGCACCCCGCGACGGTACCGGCTTTGGACACTTGAAACACCTGCCTGATCTGGGCATGACCGACAACAACCTCTTCGATTTTGGGATCGAGCATACCCTCCATGGCCATCCGAATTTCGTCCACCGCGGCGTAAATAATATTGTAGCTGCGAATATCCACCGCTTCCTTCTTGGCCATGTCGCGAATTTTAGCGTCCGTCTTGCAATGAAAGCCGATGATCACCGCATTGGAAGCCGATGCCAGCATCACGTCGGTTTCGCTGATATCGCCCACCATCGCATGTATAATCTCCACGGCTATTTTTTTCGTGCTCAATTCTTGCAAGGATTTGACAAGCGCCTCGATAGAACCCTGCACATCACCCTTGATGATGAGCTTGAGCTCCTTGACTTCCCCCTCCACGATTTCGCGATACAAATCTTCGAGCGTAGTGTGTTGCACGGATCCCCAGGATTTTTCGCGACTCTGAGTCTTGCGCAATTCGCTGACGACTTTGGCTTCGCGTTCGCTGGTCGTAACAAAAAATTCCGCGCCCGCTTCCGGAACGCCATCCAGTCCCAATATTTCTACCGGCGTGGAAGGCCCTGCCTTCTTGATCTGCAGGCCTATGTCGCTAATCAACGCCTTCACCTTGCCGCTATGCGTGCCGCACAAAATAGGATCACCCACGTGCAATGTCCCGTTTTTCACCAAAACCGTCACCGCTGGGCCGCGCCCTTTGGTCAGTTTGGCTTCAATCACCACACCGTTGGCCGGGCGATTGGGGTTGGCCTTCAATTCCATGACTTCGGCTTGTAAAACAAGCATCTCCAAAAGACGGTCCACGCCCTGGCCTGTCTTGGCCGACACGTCCACGCAAATCGTCTCGCCACCCCACTCTTCGGGCTGCAAACCCTGCTCGGCAAGCTGGCGGCGCACCTTCTCGGGCGCTGCATTCGGCAAATCCACTTTGTTGATCGCCACGACGATCGGAACCTTCGCGTCGCGGCAATGGTCTATGGCTTCTTTCGTTTGCGGCATAACCGCGTCGTCGGCTGCCACGACTAGCACCACGATATCGGTAACCTTTGCTCCACGCGCGCGCATCGCGGTGAACGCCTTGTGGCCTGGCGTATCCAAAAAAGCTATGCGACCAGAAGGAATTTGCACCTCGTAAGCGCCGATATGCTGCGTGATACCACCCGCTTCTCCAGCTGTAACTTTTGTCTTGCGTATGTAATCCAAAAGAGAAGTCTTCCCATGGTCCACGTGCCCCATGAACGTAACGATAGGTGAGCGCGTCAACAAATCCTTTGGCATGTCAGGAGCAGCAGAGAATTCGGAGCTTACTTCCTGCTTGGAAGAAATGGCTTCTTCTTTCTTTAGCACTACCAATTCACAGCCGTATTCGTTGGCAACGCGCGATGCAGTCACCACATCCAGATTCTGATTGATCGACGCAAACACTCCCAATCCGATGAGTTTCGCGATCAATTCATTGGGTTTGAGACCGAGTTTTTCGGCGAGTTCCTTGACAACTACCGGGGATCGAACCTCCACGGATTTTTTTTTCGCCACGGCAGGAACCGGAGCGGGAACGGGTGTAACTGTCTGCAAAAGCTTGGATGCACTCTTTTCTTCCTCTACTGCTTTGGAATGCTCTTTAACGGCTAGCACCGGTTTAGGATGCGAATGTTTCTTATCCTTCGTGTCGCTGACCATTTTTGCGAGATCCTTTTTGGGAACCTCTTCCTCCAAGTTGTCTTCCTGAGTGATGGTCCCTACAGCGACAGGCGGATACGGAGGCAGAACCGGCGCGGGTTTCTTCCTCACCAATTCCACGAGCTTGTTATCCAACGTGCTCATGTGGCCCTTGACTTCATGGCCAAGCACTTTTAACTTGTCTAAAACATCCTTGCTCTGAAGACCGAGCTCTTTGGCCAGCTCATGCACTCTCACGATGGTCACGCCTCTTTCTCAGGAGCCGCTGCGGCGGGCTCTTCTTCTTTGACGTCATCGTCCTTTTTCCCATGAGCCTTCTTGTATTTGATGGCTGCCTTCAATATTTTCTCGGCTGTTTTTTCGCCGATGCCAGGAACCTTGCAAAGGTCAGTGACCTCAGCAGCCAAAATTCCCGCCAAATCGGTGAAACCGGATTCTACCAAAACCTTGGCCGTTTTCGGGCCTATGCCCGGAATATTAGCGAGCAAGCTCTTGGCCTGTTCAATGTCTTGGGGAATGCCAAATATGCGCCTTTCCACTTCCGCGCGACTTGTCTCGCCGCCGACTTTCTTCACGTCCACTTTCCAGCCAGTCAATTTGGACGTAAGACGCACGTTCTGGCCTTTTTTGCCAATCGCGAGCGAGAGCTGATCGTCTTCCACTTTCGCTATCACGGATTGATCCTCGACGTTGACCACTATCTCGCGCATTTTTGCGGGCGAAAGAGCATTCTCTACGAATTTACCGATATTCTCATCCCATCGGACAATGTCTATTTTTTCCCCGTTGAGTTCGCGCACGATATTTTTCACACGCGCGCCGCGCATGCCCACGCAAGCGCCCACGCAATCCACTTTTTCATCCGCAGACCAGACCGCAATTTTCGTGCGATACCCGGCCTCCCGCGCGATGGATTTGATCAGCACGGTGCCGCTGTTAATTTCTGGAACTTCCAAATCGAATAGCTTTTTCACGAGATCCGGCGTCGCACGCGACATGACGATTTCGGGCCCTTTGGCCGTCGTTTTTACCGACATGATCAAACCCCGAATTCTTCCGCCGACAGCATAATCCTCGGACGGACACTTTTCTTTGTACGGCAGTATGGCTTCCGTGCGTCCCAAATCCACGATCACGTTGCCGTGTTCGTAGCGACGTACAATGCCCGTGACAAGGTCTCCCTCGCGATTCTTATACTCGTTGAAAACAATTTCGCGCTCGGCCTCGCGGATTTTCTGGATGATGATTTGCTTAGCCGTTT
Organism: uncultured Actinomycetota bacterium; assembly: GCA_964583365.1. Taxonomy (GTDB): domain Bacteria; phylum Auribacterota; class Ancaeobacteria; order Ancaeobacterales; family CAZGMX01; genus CAZOWS01. The sequence continues at coordinate 3,069 of CAZOWS010000334.1, read as the reverse complement.
GAGCGGCAATACGGCCAAAGTTCTCGGGAGTTACTTCGATTTTGATGGATTCACCCAGGGCTATGCCGGGTTTGTGGCCTTGCGCATTCTCCAATGTCATTTGCGCGTCGGGTTCCAAAACCGCTTCTACGACAAGATATTCCGCCAAAGTCCTTATTTTACCTGTCTTGCGATCCACCTCAACGGACAAATTCCTGGCATTCTTGACACCTTTGCGGCAGGCGGAAAGCAGCGATGCCTCCACCGCCTGAATGAGAATCTCGCGATCAATGCCCTTCTCACGCTGCATGTATTCCAAAACGGATATCAGCTCGCCGTTCACGGGCTCACCTCGCTGTGTAAACTATTAGAAATCAATGTTTTAAGATGTTTCTTGCAGAAATGAAGCGTCTTGAAAATAAAAGAGTGGGTTCTCCACCCACTCTCGCACCACACTAAACTGGCGATAGGTTAACAAAAAAGATTGAATTGTCAAAGAAAAAATTTATGATTCCCATCAACACTATGGATACGATGGATCACATCCCGACGCCCGACAAATCCGACATCAACCGCTTTCGGCTCTATCAAGAAGCCAAGAAGCTTGTGGAGGTGCGCATCACTTTGATTGTGCACGTGGCGGTGTATTTATCCGTAAACCTGCTTCTGTTTTTGATCAATCTCACCACGTTGAGTGAATCAGACTATTGGTTCGTCTGGCCAGCACTGATCTGGGGGGCAGGTGTTCTCGTTCACGCGGTTTTTGTTCTCTTGTTTTCCCACAATAACATACGGCGCTGGCAGGAAGTCATTCACGGAAGAAAACGCATGGAGATGCTACTGGGGCTGAGCGTTCACTGGAGCTTGTACATCATTCTCAACCTCTTGTTTATTGGCATCAACGCATGGACGTATCGCGACGAAGTCGAATTGGGTTTTTGGAGCATCTGGATAGTGCTCGGATGGGGCATAGGCCTGGCCTTCCATTCGCTGTGGGTCTATTTAAACAAAGACCACAAGCTCAAGCGCTGGAAAAGACGCAAAGCCCTAGAAATGTTAGATGATTGGGGAGGTCTGTAGTAGCCCTATCTCCGCTTAAAGCTTGTCCCCGCAAGCCTTAAGCGGGGATCGGGCTATCGAATTCTTAAGCCGCTACGGGCTTGGGAACAGTGGAAGCTTTCCAGCAGCGCTTGTTGCAAAAGTACCTGTTGTCGCGATAATACCAGGTCTTCTTCTTCATGTTTTTGCTGCATTGCGAGCATTGCTTCGGCCGACTACCCTTACCGCGTTTGACAACAACGGCAGCAGGCTTAACCCTTGCTTCGGGCTTGGGCGCATCTACCTTGGGAACTTCAACGGAGGCTTCCACTTTTACTTCTGCAGCAACTTCTTGTTTCGTTTCTTCGGTCATAAATCTCCTCTAAAGTGGGCGGAACTTTAAATCATTCGGGAACGTAGTGCAATGCTTATTTTTCTTACCGTGAACCCGCGCAGCTTGGTGGCCTGGGCTACTTTGTTGATCGCGTTGACGAAGGCGGCCTGGCGTAGGGAAGATTTTAATTCTTTGGGTATTTCAGGGACACACACCGAAACCGAAATACACCACTGGACTGGGTGCCTGGCACTGCTTCTGGTACTGCTTCTGGTACTGCCTCAAAAAATCTATTGACGGGGTCTCGCCAATGTGTTACATTGTCTTACAACAAGGAGGAGAACCCATGAATCCAACATTGACCATAAGGATCCCGAAAGAATTGAGAGCAGCGTTGATGCAGATAAGCAAAGTCGAGCATATTCCCCTTAGCAATCTGGTACGCGAATCCATCCAGAAGTACATTGCGATTCGGCAATTTCGCCGACTGCGAGGTATGGTGCTTCCATTTGCGGAAGCCCAAGGGTTACTTACAGACGAGGATGTATTCAGGGCCATCTCGTGAGAGTGATCCTGGATTCCAACGTCGTTGTGGCTGCCTTTGCGTCAAGAGGTCTGTGCGCATCTCTCTTTGAATTGTGTCTACTCGATCATCGCATCATCCTAGGCGAAGATTTGTTGGAAGAAATCAGCAGAAACCTTTCAAAGAAGATAAAACTTCCACCTGCCACTATTGATGAAATCATTTCCGTTCTCAAAAACCAGGCAGAGATTTCTAAACCCAAAAAACTCTCGACCAGAGTGTCCAGAGATCCCGATGACGACGCTGTCTTAGGTCTGGCAATTGCGACAAACTCTGACTACATCATCACAGGAGACGACGACCTTTTATCCCTAAAAGAATTTCAAACTATTCCTATCATTTCTCCAAGAGGATTCTGGGAACTTTTGAAAAAAGTGAAAAAGTAAAACAGGTGTAAGACCCATTACGTTAGTTGATAAACCCCGTGAACCCGCGCAGCTTGGTGGCCTGGGCTACTTTGTTGATCGCGTTGACGAATGCGGCCTGGCGTAGGGAAAATTTTAATTCTTTGGCGCTAGCGGCGACTTCGCGGTAGGCGCGCGTGAGGATTTTTTTTAGTTCGCTGTTCACTTCGGGTCTGTCCCAGGCGAATTGCTGTATGTTTTGCACCCACTCAAAGTAAGAGACCGTGACACCGCCTGCATTGGCCAGAATGTCGGGGATCACGGGGATTTTTCTTTTTTGCAGCACATCGTCCGCGAAGGGTGTCGTGGGCGCATTGGCTCCTTCCACGAGCAATTTGGCCTGAATTTTGTCCGCGTTTTTTTCGTTGATGACATTGTCCACGGCGGCCGGAATCAGAATGTCGCAAGGGAGCTCGAGCAAAGCCGCATTGCTAATTGCATGCCCCATTTTCACTTTATCCAATGTCCCCTGCTGCTCTTTCATCGCAAGTAACTTGGGAATATCTAGCCCCGCTTTATCCTCAATGCCTCCCGTATAATCGGAAATCGCTACGATAGTGCAACCGAGTTCCCAAAGACATCGGGCGACATTGCCACCGACATTGCCGATGCCTTGAATTGCAACCTTGGCCTTCTTGATTGTAATGCCAAAGTCGGGCGCGGCTTCTTCAATCAAATAGCTTACCCCCCTGCCCGTTGCTTGTTCTCTTTCGACGGATCCACCCAGTTCT
>CAZOWS010000333.1:0-5305 GCA_964583365.1 uncultured Actinomycetota bacterium | reverse complement strand
CAAAGCATCCTGCGGCCTACGCACAGTCATCTTCGTCCACCCCATAGCGCCTTCCACAAGCCGCTGCGCCGTCGCCTGATCCGCCTTCGCCTTCCACAGAAACACCCAATGATCCAGCATGGCCGTCTGCAAATCGCCGTGTGCCGCGAATTGGCGAATCATGCGAGACAATTCGCGCATGGTCAGAACCTGTTCATTGCCGCGCATTTCATGCGTCGCAAGCGCCCGCTGCAAGGCCATCCACGTAGCAGCAATTTTGGGTATCGATTTACTATGCTTGCCGGCTTCCTTCGCGCCCAGTTGAATGTTCATCAGCCGCTCGATGAGCTGCTGTGTTTCGGCCTGTATCTCTTTTTGATATTCCGGATCCGACGAGCGATAGTCATAGCCCATCCAATAAGCCGTCGTGAATCCCTTCAACGCATTGGGCACCGGCTCACGCGCGGAAAAATCTTCGGGATTCATGTCGGCAATGTAGAGATTGGAAGCAGCAAGAGGGGTCTGGGTGAATCCATCGCCCTGCATGTCAGGGAACTCCGCAAGCAGTCGCCGCGTGTGTCCCTTGATCACCGGGTAATACCACCAGAACAGGCCTTGGGATTGATTCGTGTTCAACTCGCTGTTGACGACAAAAGCGTCTCCCTGGCGCATCACGCGCAACATATCCGTGTCTTGATTCAGATAATACCTGCGATAGGCATCGGCGTAGATACCGCCCCGGAAATCGCGCACGTCCTTGTCGAAATGAATCGTGTGCGTCACAGGATTTTTGCCCAGCATCACCGCGAGTTTTTCCGAGAGATACGTCTTTCCCTCTCCCGATGGCCCTTCCAAGCGCAGGAATTGTCCGCCACCGTACTTGACAGCGCGCAGCATTTGACCGATGACGAGTTTGTCCTGACGGCGCAGAATAAGATCGGCAAAGTCAAGGATGGATCGATCGGCATTCTTTAGAGCATTTTTCTTGTCCGACAAAAACGCCGCGAACTCTTTGGACACAGGCAGCGACACATCATCGGCCTCCAGCATACGCACACCGTCTTTGACGGTGATCTCTAGTTTCGGTTGGACGAAATCATCCTTCCAGAAATCGGCGAAGAGTTTTTTGAGCGCCTTTCTGTCCGTCTCGCTACGCAGGCGCAGATAGAAATACCTGGCGAGTTCTTTTTGGAGAATATCCAATTTCTTTGCGCCTTGCGTCACACGGGCATCCTGCATCATCCCGCTGGCCACTTGCGCAATGCGCATAATATCGTGGACGTAAAACCCATAGTCGAATTCCCATTTGTTCTTCTGAAGCGCCGGCAATGTCTTAATGAGCAGCTCGCGCGATGCCTCGTCCAACAACGGGAATTGCCTGGCCAATAGCTTGTCCAAATCTTCCGCACCCATGTCGTCTAAATGGGCCCGCAATGGGCGATCGTAGAAGGCCGCGTCGGAAATCTCGCTGTCGCGATCGGCCGTGAAGACAAAATGTATATTCCCTGGGAAACGAATCTCCAAATTCAGCTCCGGCACCATGATGGTCTTTTCCCACAGCGCAGGATTGAACGTGATGCGGAACTTGCTTTCAGCGGCCTCGATATTGTCGAATACCATGAAATAGGGTTTTTCTGGATGCGCCTCAGACATACGCCTGGCCCGTTCCAGCGACCCATCCGCCCATTTCATTTTATCTTTGTAATGCTCCCCAAAATGCAGCGCCATGCCCACCACGGTTCTGGCCGTAGGGTTTTGTCCCAAGGCCGCCAAATACGGCGTGACATCTTCTCTCGGTTTCAAATTCAGGATGCGGCGAATGGCCTGATGCAAATCTGGCGATGACGCCTTCTGCAACAGCGCTTCGATTTGTTCGGGCGGCAACACCTCGACGGGCATGTACATGCCGAGCAATTCGCCGCGCTTGCTAAACGGCGTCATCGTGAAATGAAAAACCTCGCCGTTCAAATCCTTTTTGATTTCCTCCAAGGCCTCGTCCACGGCATGGAGGCTATTAGGGCCGGATAGGAATAGCAGCGGCCGCTCGGTTTCCTGGGCCGTTTTCAGTCGCACGTAGGCCTCTTGATGCAGCGTGATACCGCCCAATTTATCTTTGGGCAAGCCATGTATGTGATCGTATGTGCCCAAACGGCTGATCTTGTTAATGAGCTTCTCCGCCGGCGTATTGCCTTCGGCGCCTTCGATGGATTTCTCCACATGCCCCAGCGTCAGGGCCGCGCCAAGGAAGAATTTATACTTCGGACTTTGCATGAGGCCCGCAAGCGCTTCCCTAAAGGCTTTGCGTTCAGGTTCCGTGGCCAAAATCCCGCCGTAAATATTGGTCGCCGTGATCACGAAGGCCTCCAGCAATCCTTCGTATCCCGTCTCTTCGCGACCGATGTAATAGCGCGTGAAGTCAATGTTAAAGCGCATCAACTCGCGGAACGTAATGATGGAGCTGGGCTCTCTCTCGCGGCCGGAATCCCTCAAAATATTTTTTACTTTGTCATGCAAGTCCAAACTCAGGTTCACCAAATGCGCAATGTCGCGCGAGCCCAAATAAATTTCTTCCTGCGTGAATTCCGTCTGCAAGAGCCGGCCAAAGAGCAGCCCCTCCTCCACGTCCTGGCCCGCCAAATAGGCGTTGAAATGCGTGAAGAGTATGGGGCCCACAGCCGGTGGATATTTTTCGCGCAAATAGCTATACACGAAGGCGCGATCCAAATCGCTCATCGTCGGCCCCTGCGCCAGGACATCGGTCTTCTCGGCCTTGAGTTTTTGAATCAATGCATCGCGCTGCGCCATGACACGGCGCACGGACTCATCCACCGATTGGGCCGGGATCGCATTAAAAATATCCGGAAACATAGCCCCCACGATGAGGGCGCCTTGAAATACTTTCGACAAGCCCTTGGGCAGCATCGAGAAATCCACTTCAAAGGCAGTGGCAGCATTAGGCCCCTTGGACGGCCTACACCCATTTTCAACAAGATAATGAATCACATGCTCGTCCAGCATATCCCCACTCATCTTTCCGGCCACAATTTCCCCAGCCAGTTTATTGATGACGGCAAAGACCTCCCGATTCTTACCCACTTCGCGCACCATCACGCGATGATAAAAACGTTCGTCCAAAAACATTCTGCGTGTTTCGGGATCGGCTCCAGCGATATGAACCATCATGCGTTGCTGGTTGAGGCAGATATCAGAAACATGTTGAGGCTGTGGAATCAGCGTCACGAGATTCGACAAGAAATTCGGATTTAAAAACGTATCTTTGGCATCGTCTTTAAGAGCCGTAGACACGAAGTTGTTTACGAACTTCTCCACCCATGCATCAATGTCTTTCGAGTCTTGCGCCATGTGTCTATGCCTTTGTTGTCTGCTCTGTCGCAGCAACTTTCCATGCGCGTCGAATATTTTTCGAGTCATCTCCAGCGCCACACCTCTATCATCAAAATTTCCCTGAGCGATTTCTGTCCTCTGGCGTAAAAACTCATCGGGCTCCAAGATTTCCAAGGTCTGGGATGTCACATGCCCCTGGGAGTCAAAGGCATGATTCGTGATCCTGTGAATCTCTTGCAGCTTGCCCTCGGCGTCAGAAATCCTTGTCGTTTGCTTCGTGATGCGTTTGGCCGCATCATAGACAGATTCCACACTGCATCGCGTCTCTTGCTCTTGGATAAGAGCGCCGGAGGCGTCATAGTCTTTGCGCTGTGTCCTTGCAGGATTTCCGTCTTCGTCGAAATCGGAATACAACAGATGCGACCACCCCATGCGCTGTCTATTTTCGTCAAATTTTTCTTCGTATCGCTCCAGGACATTGCCCTTGGCGTCTTCTTTCATGTCTGTCACGGCAACTTTGTGCGCGGTCCCTTTATCTAAATTTAGAATTTCTGACACCACCCAACGCGGCACATATTCACCGGGCTTCACCTGTGCTGGCTCATAATGCCTCTCAGCCCTCATGTCGAACAAATGCCCTTCGCCGTCTTGCTCCATCACCGTGTAGCGCACGCGGCCGGGCTTAAGCGCCTGGGCAGTCCCAACCACTTCCGCCATATTGCGCAGGAAATTCAAAAATTTTTCCAGACGGCCTACGTCGGGACCGCCCTCTGCATTTTGAAACATGTCCGCATTGGCGAACTTGGTGATGAGATCCATGATCTTTCGATACGCTGTGGGATGCTGATACCAATAGTCATTGGCATACGTGATCAGGAACGGCACCATGTCGGCATAAGGATCCGCAAACCACCCGCGCTTCATTTCATAGAGCGGCGTCAAGGCATCTTGAGTGAGTCTTGCATATTCCGAATCGGACAAAGGCCTGTCGTGGACGGCCGCGGGTCTGGATTTGCCTTTCAACCCAGAGGCCAGAAAGGCAGCCTTAGCCATAGCAACATGCTCCCGCAAAATCTTTTCTACAGCAGGCGGCAAAAATTTGCGGGCTGCCTTGATCTGGCCCGGCGTTTTCCCTCGAGCATCAAAATCTGGTGAAAGTATCTCGATGCGCTTCTGAAAGAAATGATCCTCGGTGACAGCATGCGCGAGCAGTTCTTCAACAAAGATCTTTTCATTGGCATAGCCGATGTAGTTTTTCTCGAAGCCAGCGCGGACAGAGAAAAACTCAGGAAGAACTTTTAACGCGTTAGTCAAATCATTCACAAACCGAGGATTTTCGTGGGCAAACCCATGAAACTGTTCATGAAAATCCACCACCCCGTCAACACTGCGCGCCGAAATCCCCTTGTCCGCCCCCACAATCTCGACCAAAGCATGAGCCACAGCAGCCATCACACGCGGCGGCGCCTTTTCCACGCCGACAAAATCCACGTATTGCCCCAACCCCTTGCCATCAATCAAATCCATAAGCTCAACCTCGCTGATCCCCAACACCCCCAACTGCGTCCGCAACTTCTCTTTCAACGCCTCGCGAATATGCAATTGAAAATGATGGGGCCTGGGAATCAGATCTTTTGCCCTCTTCGCAGCCATGGCGGCCAGGGCGCTTTGCACTCCGTCACGGGGAATGGCATTGCTGGAACTCATGAATTCTTTCAATTTTTTCATCAACTCCAAATCGCCCGGGCTTCCGATCGTTGCAATGGCCTTAGCAGCAGCCCCTCTGACCCCACCACCAGAATCGATAACTAAATCCAGGAGTGTGTTCAATGACCCCTCATCATTCGCTTGTGCCAACGCACTGATCGCTTCTGCGACGCCTTGTCTCACTCTCGCCTCATTATGCCCCGCAAAACCACAAATCGTAGGCAATGCTTGTCGAACATTTCTTTTTGCAAGCACGCGAATAATAGTCTCGATT
>CAZOWS010000332.1:0-4347 GCA_964583365.1 uncultured Actinomycetota bacterium | reverse complement strand
TCTAAAATTTTCCAAAATCTTTGAGGCACAGGTAGCAGGCTGGCCGCGCACGAGAATGTTGTCCTTGATGCCCACGGGTACGCCCGCGAGAGATCCTAATGGAAGGCCTTTTTGCTTTTTCACGTCCACCGCGCGGGCTTGGGCAAGAACATCTTCCGTGTCCACGCGCAGAAACGCACCTATGGCCTTGTCCTGCGCGGCAATGCGCGACAAGAAAGCCTCGGCAATTTGCTGGCTACTGACTTTCCCCGACCGAACGACGTTGGTAATTTGAGTTGCGGATTTTTCGAACAATTCCACGTGTCTACTCCAAGATTTTAGGTACTTCGAACAAGCTATCGCGCAAGGCTGGGGCGTTTTCAAACAGTATCGGATCTGGCTTTTGGCCCTTCGCCTCGTCCGGCCGCATCACGTTCTGGGTGTCCAACACATGCGCAAGCGGCTGAACATTATCCGTGTTCAATTCCTCCAGCTTCGCCACATACGTCATGATGCTGTTGATCTGCTGTGTAAACCCCGCCAATTCGGTTTCCGAGAAGCGCAGCCGCGCTAGCTTGGCCACATGCGCTATATCTTTGGATTCTATGGACATGATTGCCCTTTTTTGGACTTGTGCTTCAGCGATGCGGCTTTGGTGAAAAAATCTTTGCCGTAATACGTGGCAGCCGCGCGCATCCACTGCTCCTGTTTTTTTTCCATGCGACGGCGATTAGCCGGCGCAATGTCGTCGTATCCCATCAAATGCAGTATGCCGTGAATGACATAGAGGCAAAGTTCTTCGCTCACGCATTTGCCCAACTGTCCCGCCTGGGCAATCGCCCTTTCCGCCGAAATCACGACATCGCCCAACAACTCCGCGTGCAACTTACTGAAACTCCCTTCGCGCATCGGAAACGAAATAACGTCGGTGGGCCCGCTGTGATGCAAGTATTTTTCGTTCATCTTCGCGATCGCTTTGTCGCCCACGAAGCGAATAGATAGTTCTGTGTTTTTTTTCTCGCCCTCTAGCACCAGCTCAGCGAGTTTTTCTATGAGCTTGGGCCTGATCTTCATGGCCTTTTGTTGATTCGATACTGCTATTTCCACCGCTCGTTACCCCTACACGTTCTGCAATTTATCTTTTGAGCGCCCGACCTTCGTGGCTTTGCGCTCGTAGGCCCGGATGATACGGCGCACCAACTCATGCCGGACAACATCTCTGTCGTTGAAATGAAAGAATTTTATCCCCGGAATGCCGCGCAACACTTCCTGGGAGTGTATCAAACCCGAGGCCTTGTTGATAGGTAGGTCCACCTGCGTGACGTCGCCCGTGATCACGGCCTTGGAGTCGTATCCAAGGCGCGTGAGAAACATTTTCATCTGTTCCATCGTAGTGTTTTGCGCCTCGTCCATGATGATGAACGAATCGTTGAGGGTGCGACCGCGCATAAAGGCCAGCGGCGCAACTTCGATCACCCCGCGCTCAATATAACGCTGCACCTTGTCCACTTCCATCATGTCGTAAAGCGCATCGTAGAGAGGGCGCAAATACGGATTTACCTTTTCCAACATGTCTCCTGGCAAAAATCCCAAGCTTTCCCCGGCTTCAACAGCCGGCCGCACCAGAATGATACGCCCCACCTTGTTCTGCGACAACGCGCTCACGGCCATCGCCATAGCCAAATAGGTTTTTCCCGTGCCCGCTGGTCCAATGCCGAACACGATATCGTGCGTACCGATGGCCTCGACGTACTTTTTTTGATTTAGTGTTTTTGGGTACACGTAGCGGCGGCGACTGGGCACCGCTATTTTGAACTCGCCGAGAGCCTCTTCTTCTTTGCTGGCGGGACTGCTGAGTGAATCCACGATGTTTCGCAACTCGTACTTGTTCAGGGCGCGCCCCGTGCGGACAAAATCACGAAACGCTTCGAACAATTGAAAGGCTTTGTCCACGGCCTCCTTCTTGCCCCGTATCTTAAGCACGAGATCCCGCGCCAACAGCTCCACGCTAAAATCGTGCTCTATGACGATGAGATTTTCGTCGGTGTTGCCGTAAATAGAGCGAGCCATCTCGCTGTTGTCGAAATGTATCGTTTTGGTGATCAGATGTTCTTTCATACGGAAATTTTAATATGCAAATCCTTCAATTGTCGTTCGGAGACATCGTTGGGGCAATCGCTCATGAGGCAGCTAGCGCTCGCAGTTTTGGGGAACGCGATCACGTCGCGGATGGAGTTGGTCCCCAAAATCAACATAGCCAACCTGTCCAGACCTATGGCAATGCCGCCGTGCGGGGGCGCGCCGAACGCGAGCGCATCCAATAAAAAGCCGAAAAGCTTTTTCGCGCGCTCCGGCTCTATGCCCAAAATCCCGAACATTTGGCTTTGAAGTTCCTCCCGATGAATACGGATGCTGCCCCCGCCCGCCTCGGTGCCGTTGATCACAAGGCCATAGGCATTGGCGCGCGCTTTCAAAGGTTCCGTGGTCAACAAGCCCTCGTCCCCAGGCAAGGGACTCGTAAACGGATGATGCACGGCCACCATTTTCTTTTCTTCTTCGCTGTGGTCCAGCAAAGGGAAATCCACGACCCAGAGCAGCTCGAATTTCTTGCTGTCGCGCAAATTCAGCTTGTCCGCGAGTTGCAGGCGCAAAGCCCCCAGTGTTGGGAAAGTAATTTTTGGGCTATCGGCCACAAACAAAAACAGATCGCCGGGCTCGCCTTTCATGACGTCTTTGAGGGCAATCTGAATTTCCGGTGAAAAGAATTTCACGATAGCTCCGGCCAATTTCCCGTCGGGTTCCACCTTCATCCACGCGAGCCCCTTGGCGCCCATGGTCTTGGACCATGCGATCAGGCCGTCGATCTGAGCGCTCGTAAAATTCGCGCAACCTTTGGCGTTGATGCCGGCCACCACGCCGCCCGCGGTCACCACGCTCGCAAACACTTTGAAATCCGCCTTCGCAACAATGGCGGACACGTTCACGATATTCATGCCGAAGCGCAAATCCGGCTTATCGCTGCCGTACTCTTCTATCGCCTGCTTATAAGGCATGCGCTGAAACGGTGTCTTTAGTTCCACGCCGAGAATGCCGCGAAACACGTCTTTCATCATCCCTTCGATGAGATTAAAAATATCCTCGCGCTGAATGAAGGACATCTCGATATCTATTTGCGTGTGTTCGGGCTGACGGTCTGCGCGCAAGTCCTCGTCGCGAAAGCAGCGCACGAGTTGAAAATATTTTTCCATGCCGGCGACCATGAGGATTTGCTTGAACAGTTGCGGTGATTGCGGCAACGCGTAAAACTGGCCTGGGTGGACGCGGCTGGGAACCAGATAATCGCGCGCGCCTTCGGGCGTGCTCTTGGTCAAATACGGCGTCTCGATTTCAGTAAATTTTTGCTTGTCCAAATAGTCGCGCACGATTTTCGTGATGCGATAGCGCGTGGCCAAATTGTGCACCATCGCCGGACGGCGCAGATCCAGATAGCGATAGGTCAAGCGCAAGTCCTCGGACGTGTTCGTATCGCCCATCTCGAACGGCAATGGCCTGGAAGGATTGAGCACTTCCAAGTGCTCCACGTGTACTTCGACATCACCCGTAGGCAATTTCTTGTTCTGCGTTCCATCCGGGCGCGCATGCACTTTCCCTTTCACCGAGAGCACAAATTCGCTGCGGACCTGCTCACCGACTTTATGCACGTCGGCGGATTCTTTAGGATTAAGAACGATTTGTGTCAGCCCTTCCCTATCCCGCAAGTCAATAAATATGAGCCCGCCATGGTCGCGACGCGTGTGAACCCAACCCGCGAGAGAGACTTCTTTACCAATGTCCTGCGCGTTCAATTGCCCACAGCTATGCGTTCGTAAAGGTAATGAATTCACTTTTTCTCCAATGTTTAAACTGTCACCCTGAGCATGAAGATCCTTCAGGCCTTGCGGCCTTCAGGATGACAGGAATTTCAGTTTCTCTTACGCTTTGTTCTGTCCTGCCCGCCATGCCTTTGACTTGCACGAGCCCCTTCTTCAATTCATCTTCTCCACGAATCAGCACAAAGCGTGCATGCATTTTATCCGCTTGACGCATTTGGGCCTTCACGCTCTTGCCTTCATGGTCCATTTCTACACAAAAACCGCTCTTGCGCAACGCCAAACACAATCCCACATTCGCCTTGTACGCGTCCGCGCCAAGAGAAACCACGTAAGCATCCAACGCTTCCTGCGCGCCCAGAACCCCGCTGGCCTTCATCGCCATCGCCACGCGCTATATGCCCAGCGCAAAACCCACGGCCCCTGTCGGTGGGCCACCCAGCTCTCCCACAAGATTATCATAGCGACCGCCGGCCGCGATCGCGTCCTGCGCGCCGAG
>CAZOWS010000331.1:0-3271 GCA_964583365.1 uncultured Actinomycetota bacterium | reverse complement strand
CCTTTCCAGATTTGCAGAAAGGGATTGGAGCAGGAGGCCGTCACCTCCAGCCCCTCCGACTCTATCCATGTGTTGGCCGGCAGGCCTATGTCGGCGTATTCCACGGAGGCTGTCATCTGAATGTCTATGGAGACAATCATTTCCACGTTGGGATTGACGTTCTTGATCATCTCGTAGGCGTGCTTAGCGTTGTTGATGAGATTCACGTTGGTGAACAACATCGCCTTCGTGGGCGAGGGCATATGCGACTGTCCCGTGAAAACCTTGCGGCCTTCTTTGGGTGTGTCCACGATCAGCGGCCTGTCCCCGTGATTCCAGTAGGCGGGCTCCTCGTCTATGAAATAGGCGTGGGCATGCACGTCTTTGCCCGGCGTATTCGGATCCAACGCCGGCTCAAACGGATCCTCCGCCACCCAGCCCTTGAAACCTGGGCCCGTCCAAGGGGAACCCTGAAACACCGCCGCCTTGTAATTGCCTGCCCAGCCGTACACGCCGGCGCCGCGCTTGCCGATATTGCCCGTCAAGATCAACGGCAAATACGCCGCGCGATTGGCCTCGGTGGCATGGAAATAATGATTGATGCCTTCGCCTTGATGAATAGCCGCGGGTTTGATCGTGGCAATGTCTTTGGCGAGCTGTTCGATCATGTCCTTTGGAGCGCGCGTAATCTCGGCCACGGCGTCCAGACCGTAATCCTTTAAGTGTATTTTGTAGAGAGAAAATCCTGTCATCACCTCGACCGACTTCCCGTCCACGGTCTTGATGGTAAAGGTGCCTTCCAGCGCGGGGCGAATCCCCCTTTTCGCTAAATGCTCTCCCACTTCGTCGCGCGTGATCGCAACCGGAGCGTTCTTGACTTCGTCCCAAACCACGAAGTCTCCGAGCTTATCGTATTGCTCTTTCTTTAAACCCTGATATTTGAAACTTGGGCCCTCGGGGTCCAACGCGGGTTTGTAATCGGTAAATATCTCCTGCGCGTGCAAGCGCTTGAGATTGTCGGTGCGAATCAACAATGGGAAATCGGTGAATTTTAGGAGGAAATCCTTGTCGTACCAGCCTTTGTCCAGCATCAGGCGCGACACGCCCAGCCAGAACGCCGCGTCGGTTTGCGGACGAATGGGTATCCAGTAATCCGACTTGGTCGCCGGCGGGCTATATTCCGGCGTGATCGTGACGAGCTTGGCTCCCCGCTCCATGCACTCGATGAACCAATGCGAATCCGTGAGCTTGTTCTCGACGAGATTTTTTCCGTTCTGAATGATCAGCTTGCTGGAGCGCAAATCATTGAAGTCGCAATCGGCGTTTTGTAGACCATGCACCCACGGATGGCCAGGGGCCTGATCTCCATGCCAGGTGTAATTGGACCAGGCGCGACCGCCCTTGGACTCTTTCGGAGCGACCCCGCGCACATGCACGTCCAGAAGCGCTAGCGTGTTGCACAAACGATACATCCCGTATTTACCGAACACGCCCAAAAGTCCCATGCCGCCACGCATCTTGATCGTGCGGGTGCCCGCACCGCCCATCTCCTTGATCATCTCTTCGGGATAGCCTTGCGCGCGAAGTTTCTTAGCGCCCTTATCGCCGCTGTATCTTTTGGCGATGGCCATGAGGGCCTTGCCGATATAGGTATTCACGTCGTCCCAACCGATTTTTTCAAAGTGGTCCGTGCCCCGCGAATCGAATTTGTACCGCGTCTTATTTTTGTCCGTGAGGTCGGGGAAACCCGCATCCGCCCACTCTTTCCAACCTCGGCGTATGATCGGATTTTTCATGCGATAGGGACCGTACACGAGGCGATGGAACGTGAATCCTTTTTCGCATGTGCGCGGATTCCAGTTGGGCGTGGCCTTGTTGCCGTAGAGATCGCCGTAGGTCTGATAGTTGTATTCCGTCCCGGCGCGGATCACGATGCCGTTGCGCACGTAGGCCATGACGCGGCAGGCATGCGTGTCGTTGGGGGAGCAAACCCAAGAAAATGTGCTGTCGTAGCGGGAGTGATCGCGATAGATTTTTTCCCAGTCGCGATTCGGGTAATAGGCCAGCGGATTTTCTATTGTGGGTATCGGCTCCAGCGCCCACAGATTCACTCCTTTGGAGGCCAGTATCAGACCAATACCCGAAGCCCCCGATATCTTTATAAAATCGCGTCGCGTGATTGTCATGGGATCATTTCTCCAGAATGAGTGTGTTCCAGATAGAAACCATCTTCTGCCCGTTGCGGTCCTTATGCTCGCCGTCCCACACGGCGAAGGCAATACTGGTCTCGGCGCCGAGTTGGAATTGTACGGAATCCTTCTCCGTGGCCGTCAGCGGCCGGATGAAGACGAGTTGCCACTTTCCGTCTTTCCATACGGCCCGGGCTTTCACCTTTTCCATCTTGGGATGTTGCGTGGTGAACGTGCCGATGCCTTTGGCCATTCCCTCTTCCGCAGCAGCTCTCGCCTGCGGATTCGAAAGCGGATTGCCCGCGCCCCAACCGCTCATGAGCCCCGGATCTTGTTCGGATGTCTTGGCGTCGCGCACCTCAAAAGGCGCTCCATGAACATAGGTCTTTTGATCCGGATACCAGTCCACGTTCGTGTTCGGATATTCTTTTTCAATATCCCGCCAGTCTTTTTGATCCTCCTGCCAGGAAGCCTTCCAGTTCCATAAATGCACCGGTGCGCCGGCGCTACCCATGGCAAAGAACGGGGGATTTTTTTCGCCGGAGAGTTGCACGGCGGCGCCGTCGGAAAATTGTTGAGGAGCAATAGTTTTCGCGTCCTGCGTCGCGTCGGACCATTCCAGACGCAAGGCCACGTCTTTGCCGTTGTGAACGACCTTGACCTCCACGCCTTCGACGCGCTCGTTACGCCACCACAGAGGCATCAAAGCAATGTATTCCGGCGCAATGGAATCCCAAACACCCGCACCGGGATCCCCTGAAATCGTCTCGCTTATCTTTCGCGCCGTCAGCACATGCTGCTTGAGCCTGCAACGTTCTTCGACGCCGGGCTTGGGAAGTGTTTGCACGTAATGGATCAAATCCCATATCTGATCATCCTTGTAGGCCTCCTGATAGGATGGCATCGGCGCGCCCGGCAAACCTCCGACCATCCGGTAATACAAATCTTCGCTGGAGGAAGAACCCTTGAATAATCCGCTGGTAAGATCACGCGCCTGTATGGGCACCCCGATTGAATCCTTCATTACCGCGGGCCCGTCGCCGCGTCCCTGGGGGCCGTGGCAGGAACCGCAACCCTGTAAAAAAAGTCCCTTGCCCTTTTGC
>CAZOWS010000330.1:0-18369 GCA_964583365.1 uncultured Actinomycetota bacterium | reverse complement strand
ATCCTTCGCTGCGCTCAGGATGACAAAGAAAGGACAGGATAGTAAATGTTCGAAAAAATTCTCATAGCCAATCGCGGCGAAATTGCCGTTCGCATTATTCGCGCTTGCCGCGAGATGGGTATTAGCACGCTGGCTGTCTATTCCGAGGCCGACAGGAATGCGCTGCACGTGCGCTACGCCGACGAAGCGATTTGCATAGGGCGGGCGCCGAGCGCGGATAGCTATTTGAATATTCCCGCCATCATCAGCGCGGCCGAAATCGGCTACGTGGACGCGATTCACCCGGGCTATGGTTTCCTGGCCGAGAACGCGCATTTTGCCGATGTGTGCAAGAGCTGCAATATCCATTTCATCGGTCCGTCGGCGGAGGCCATGCGCCTCATGGGCGACAAGAACACGGCTCGGAAAATGGCTCGCAAGGCCGGTGTGCCGATAGTACCCGGCAGCGAAGACTTGATAGACTCGCGGGAAAAGGCGCTCGAGATCGCACGCAAACTGGGCTATCCCGTGCTTGTCAAGGCCACGGCGGGCGGTGGCGGGCGTGGCATGCGCATCGCGCACAACGACATCAGCTTGGCGAACGCTTTTTTTACGGCCAAGTCCGAGGCCGAGCGCGCGTTCAAAAACTCGGGTGTTTATTTGGAGAAATTGATCGAGAAACCGCGTCACATCGAGATTCAATTGCTCGCGGACAGTCGCGGCAACATGGTGTATTTGGGCGAACGCGATTGCTCGATTCAGCGTCGCCATCAAAAGCTCATCGAAGAGTCGCCGAGCCAGATGGTGAACCTCAAGCTGCGTGCGAAAATGGGGAAGATGGCCATGCGTCTTGCCGCTGCGGTGGGTTACGTCAACGCGGGCACCGTGGAATTTCTTTTGGATCGCAACGGCAATTATTATTTTATCGAGATGAACACGCGCGTGCAGGTCGAGCATCCGGTGACAGAGATGGTGACGGGCGTGGACATTATCGTGGAGCAAATTCGCATTGCGGCCGGCGAGAAGCTGAGCATTGAGCAAAAGGACGTGGTACTAAACGGCTGGGCCATGGAATGCCGCATCAATGCCGAGGACCCGGACAAGAATTTTATGCCTAGCCCTGGCAAAGTGACGCTGTTTCACGCGCCCGGCGGGCCAGGAGTGCGCGTGGATACCGCCGTCTATTCGGGCTACGAAATTCCGCCGCATTACGATTCGATGGTGGCCAAGCTGATATGCCACGGTAAGACGCGCGCGGACGTGATCCTTCGCATGCAGCATGCGTTGGATGAATTTCTCATCGAAGGCATCAAGACGACGATACCGTTCGACCGCATCGTCTTAAACGACCCAAATTTTCATAAGGGCAAATACGCTACCGATTACGTGGACGAGATGTTGAACAAGGAAAAAATCTTAGTTCCCATTGGTGTGTGAGCGATAGGAGGTTGTTATGCGAGTGCTTGTTTCTTTGATTCGTTGGGTATACCAGATAGTGGCTGGTCTTAGTCTTTTGTTGGCTTCCGCTTTGCTTTCTTCCCTCGCGTTCGAGCTGCCGTTCAAGCGCGCGCTAGTCGAGGCTAAGATGGACGCCTGGATAGCTG
This sequence comes from uncultured Actinomycetota bacterium, assembly GCA_964583365.1. Classification (GTDB taxonomy): domain Bacteria; phylum Auribacterota; class Ancaeobacteria; order Ancaeobacterales; family CAZGMX01; genus CAZOWS01. The sequence continues at coordinate 16,786 of CAZOWS010000330.1, read as the reverse complement.
ATCCCTCGTCGCATTTTGCGATGGGCGGCATCGGCGTGTTGCTAGCGGTAATTTTTTTCAGCTACGTGGTCATCAAATCCCGCATGGCGCGAGAGGAGCCCTCCATCGCGTTCGACAATCCGGACGGCGAAGTGAGCATTTCCATTAAGGCGATCGAGGATTTTGTGGGCAGAATAGGACGGGATTTCGCCGAGGTAAAAACCCTAGAGACCTCTATTGTAGCCCGTCGCGAGGGTGTCCAAATCGTATTGAAGACAGAGCTGTGGTCGGGTTCGAATATCCCCAAATTGACCGAGAAGATTCAAAACGTGGTCAAAAGCCAAGTGCAGAATATTTTAGGCATTGAAAACGTTCAGTCGATCACGATGTCCGTTTCTAAAATCATAGGGCGGGAAAAGGATTATCAAATGCCGGCACAGCCGGATATTTTTGCCGGCCAGGGCAACGGCTCGGAATCGCAACGAGAGCAGGGGAATATTCCGTATCAAAGTTGACACCAATTCTGTCATTCTGAGCCGAAGGCGAAGAATCTTGTTTCCTGGCTAGATCCTTCGCTAACGCTCAGGATGACATATTCAAAAGGAGATAGCGCGCGATGACACGAGTGGGAATATTGACGGGTGGCGGGGATTGTCCGGGTTTGAACGCCGTGATTTCGGCTGTGGTGCGCAAGTCCACGTACGAGGGTATGTCCGTGGTCGGTATTATGCGCGGGTGGGCAGGCCTGCTGGAAATGGACACCGTGGAATTGGACGCAAAAGCTGTTTCGGGCATTGTCCATCGTGGCGGCACGATTTTGCGCACGTCACGCACGAATCCTTTTAAGAAAGAGGCCGACGCCATCAAACTCGTGGAGAATTATAAAAAAATGGGTTTGGACGCGTTGATCGCTGTCGGTGGGGACGACACGCTTGGCGTCGCGAATAAAATGCATCAGCGCGGTTTGCCCGTGGTTGGAGTGCCTAAAACAATCGACAACGATTTGTCGGGCACGGATTGCACGTTCGGATTCGACACGGCCGTGAACATCGCGATGGAGGCGATAGACCGTTTGCACACGACAGCGGAATCGCATAATCGCGTGATGGTCGTGGAATTGATGGGTCGTGAGGCGGGTTGGATAACGCTGCATGCGGGCATCGCGGGTGGCGCGGATCTCGTCTTGATACCGGAATATCCGATGAGCATCGAAGAGATATGCTCCTACATCAGCGCTCGGCACAAAAAGGGCAAGAGTTTTAGCATCGTGGCCGTTGCGGAAGGTTTCACGCTGGGTGGGCACGAAGTCACTAAATCCGCGGATTTGGATGCGTTTGGCCACGCCAAGTTGGGCGGTGTCGGGACCACTTTGGGCGGCGAGATCGAAAAGCGCACGGGGTTTGAGACGCGAGTGACGGTGCTTGGGCATATTCAGCGCGGTGGTAGCCCCACTGCGTTCGACAGATTTCTTGGCGTGCAATTCGGCGTGAAGGCTGCGGATCTAGTGAAGGCAAAGGATTTCGGTAAGATGGTGAGCAAGCGCGGCAATGAGATCACGGCGATTCCGCTAGCCGACGCGGTGTCTAAAAACCGGCTTGTGGATAGTAAACTCTACGACATGGCGAAGGTGTTTTTTGGTTGATCTATGAAGAGTCTCATCGAGATAGAGATCAAAGAGAACATTCGGACCAAAGAAAAGGTTTTGGCCGAATGCGTTGGCACCATAGAAAAAATTGGCAGTCTTTTGTCGGGCGCGCTGAAGGCTGGGAACAAAGTCCTGTTCTGTGGCAATGGCGGCAGCGCTGCGGATTCCCAGCATATTGCGGCGGAACTGGTGGGCCGGTTTTGCAAGGAACGCGCGGCGTTGCCGGCAATTGCCCTCACTACTGACAGCTCTATTCTCACTTGCCTCGGAAACGATTACGGCTACGAACATGTTTTTCGTCGCCAAGTGGAGGCGCTCGGACAGTCCGGGGATGTATTGGTTGGCATTACGACCAGCGGCAATTCAGCCAATGTGTTAGCTGCCGTTGTCGCCGCTCGCGCTAAGGGAATGAAGACGGTTGCGTTTACGGGGCATGGTGGCGGGAAAATCGTGTCTTGCGTGGATCTCGCGCTGGTCATTCCCTCCGACAACACGCAGAGAATTCAAGAAAGTCATATCATGGTCGGCCACATCGTCTGCTCCATCATAGAAACCACGCTTTTTTCCAAAGTTTGATTGTTGTGAACGACTCTAAAATTCTCAGTCGCCCCGCGCTTATAAAAATCGTCCGTCGCCTGCAAAAAAATAAAAAGAAAGTTGTTTTTACCAACGGTTGCTTTGATCTCTTGCATGCCGGGCATGTGCGGTATTTGCGCAAGGCTAGGGGATTGGGGGACGCGCTTGTCGTGGGAGTGAACACCGACGCTTCCGTGCGCGCGCTAAAAGGCCGAGGTCGCCCGCTGATTCCTTTGAAGTATCGGCTGGAGATGTTGAGCGCTTTGGAGTGCGTGGATTATCTGGTGGCATTCGGCGAGGAGACGCCGGAGCGCTTGGTGGTGAGTTTGTTGCCGGATATTCTTGTGAAGGGGGCTGATTATAAGGCTAGCGAAATTGTTGGGGCTAAGGCTGTGCTCGCGGCTGGGGGCCGCGTCGCGCGGATCGCTTTGGTGGGGGGATTGTCTACTAGCGCTTTGGTCGAGAAGATTAAACATGGCTGAGACTTTAAGTAATCTCGATTGGGGAACGGGGCAAGAAATATTCTTTTTAGGGGACGCGGTTCATGCGCTCCTGCGGTGCATGCCCGCTACCGCTCGGCGCGCAAATCGCCGCCATAATGCCGGCGGCGAACCAAGCTTTGCGCGCCTGTGCGAGTCCCCTAAAAAGAATATTTCTTGCCCCGTTCCCCGTGAACCTGGGATTGGTAGGAGCTACTAAATGCGTGCGCCTGCGAAAAAGTCTCTTTATCAAATTCTGGATGCCAATATCAATCGGGCGCGGGAGGGGTTGCGGGTCGTGGAGGAGATTTTTCGGTTTGTGCGGAAAAATAGCGGGCTTACGCGGCGCTGCAAGGCTATGCGGCATGGGTTGCAGGCTATTTTGGAAAAGACATCCATGGACATTACTCAATTGGAAAAGTCTCGGGATTCGATGAAGGACACAGGGCGAAAGATTCATACCGAGAGGGAATTCGCGCGGGGTTCTTTGGATGATGTGTTGCAGGCAAATCTGCATCGCGTGGGGGAGGCGCTGCGGGTTTTGGAGGAATTCTCGAAATTATTCGACGTCGCGGCATCACGAAAATTTAAAGAATTGCGCTACGATTTTTATGATCTTGAGAAAGACGCGCGATGTTAGTGATTAAAGGACTTTACGTCGTTCTTGATTCGGACTCTCTGGGCCGCCGTGATCCCGTTCTTGTTGCGCGTGCGGCTATTCGTGGCGGAGCAAAGGCGATACAATATCGCGCCAAGTCTCTCGGAGATGCCGAGCGCTTTGCGAACTGCAAACGTCTTGCGCGTTTGTGCGCGGAGAAAAATGTATCATTTGTCGTGAACGATCGCTGCGATATCGCACTGGCGGTGGGCGCGTCGGGCGTGCATTTGGGGCATGAGGATATGCCGCCACGCATTGCGCGCAAACTGCTGGGGGCGCGAAAGATAGTTGGTGTTTCTAGTCACTCGGTGCCAGAGGCCTTGAAACTGGCGCGTTGCAAGCCCGACTATGTAGCTGTCGGTCCTGTATTTGAAAGTGGCACAAAAATCACGGCCAGGAGATTGTTGGGCGCGGAGACCGTGCGTCGCATTGCCCATAAAATTACTCTTCCCGTTGTAGCCATTGGCGGAATAAACCGGCATAATGCACAAAGTCTTATTCAGGCCGGTGCGAGCGCGGTTGCCGTTATAGCAGCCGTGGGTAATGCAAAGAACCCCGAAAAGGCTACTCGCGAGTTGGTGGAACCACTGTCATCCTGAGTGCAACGAAGGATCTACTAAGGTAAAATAAGATCCTTCGCTTTGCTCAGGATGACATAGATCAGAAAGAGAAAGGTATCTTGAAATGAGCGTTCTGGTAGTTGGATCCGTGGCTTTGGATAATCTCAAAACTCCTGAAGGGGAGCGTGAGAATGTCGTCGGGGGATCGGCGATGTATTTTTCTTTGGCTGCGAGTTTTTTTACGAAAGTGCATATGGTGGCTGTCGTAGGCCAGGATTTTGACCCTAGCAATTTTGATGTCTTGAAACGCGCGGGTGTCGACACATCGGGCGTGCAGGTGGAAGAGGGTAAAACTTTTCGCTGGAGCGGCTCGTATGTAGAAGATTTGAATCAAGCCAAGACGCTTAAAACTGAGTTGAACGTGTTTGAAACGTTCAAGCCCCAGCTCCCAAAGGAATATCAGAGCGACCGCTACGTTTTTTTGGCCAACATTGATCCCGTGCTGCAGGCCGACGTCTTGCATCAGGTCAAAGCCCCCAAATTCGTGATGATGGACACGATGAATCTCTGGATCAACATCAAAAAAGACGCCGTGAACGCGCTGCTCAAAAAAGTGGACCTCTTCGTGCTAAACGAAAACGAAGCCAAGTTGTTGACTGGCCATTCCAACCTGATTCTCGCGGCAAAAGATTTGATCGCCAAAGGACCCAAGAACGTCGTGATCAAAAAAGGGGAACATGGCGCGATTCTGATGGGGAAGAAAGAATTTTTTGCGACGCCCGCCTATCCGGTGGAGCGCGTGTTTGATCCGACAGGGGCGGGGGATTCCTTTGCTGGTGGTCTCATGGGCTTTCTGGCCAAGAGAGATAAACACGACACCATGACCCTGCGCAAGGCCGTGATTTACGGCAGCGTGATGGCGTCTTTCGCGGTCGAGGCATTTGGCTTGGAGCGTCTGGCCAAACTGACAGAAAAGGAAATTGCCGCGCGCTACAACGAATTCAAAGACATGACAAGTTTTGACGTGCCCGTGCGCGAAGAAGACTGGCGCACGGCAAGGTCTGTGAAATAATTCGAGGGACAGACACCGTAACCCAGAATTATTAGGTTTACCTCTTACGCGAGCGTAATTCAGCGGTAGAATGCCAGCTTCCCAAGCTGGACGTCGCCGGTTCGATCCCGGTCGCTCGCTCCATTTCTCTCATCCCAAATTAGTTTAGAATTTCCGGGATTCTGCGGGGACACATCTCTCACTGTATTCGAAAGCTTGGTTGATTCATGTTGATAATAGGGTTTACGGCGTGTGTCCCTCGAGCTTTATTAGAGCCTTATTATTTGTGATTAAGTAATGGAGGGGAAAGGAGCGGCAGATGGGTGCGAGATTGCCTTGGAATGTGCTGGGGGAGATGGTGCGCCGGCATGACGAGCGCGCGTTTGACGTGTGTTTGTATTTGCTGAAAATTTCGTTGGGGACGATCTCGTTGGATTATGATGCGGCTGCTGTTGTGCTGGGCATGGATGGCATGAGCAGCGAGGCCTACAGACGGCAGATCAACAAGATTTTGAGAAAATTGCAGGACGAATATGGGTTGCTGCAATTAGATTTGCATCGTGGACAGGCGGCGCGGCTGGAATTGAGCGAGGGCTTGCGAGGCGTGGATGACGATAGCCGCGCGCAAATACCGAATGCCTATTGGGAGTATGGTTGGAACAAGGCTTTGGGGTTTGCCGGTAAAGTGATGCTCTTGATGAATTTGGCTTATGGTGGTTACGGGGAGAATGCGCGGGACTGGAGCAGGGCTGGCAAGACGTTGGCCAAGCGGCATCATCTGACCAAATGGTTTCTTGGGAAGGGAACAACGGAGTTGCGTCGTTGGAATCTGCTGGATGTCTCGTACAGCGACCCTGGGCCGGGTGGCTACGCGAATCGGCAAGCCAATCGTTACACGCTACGGGAATTGTATGATCTGCGCCGGGAGAGTGCGCGGCTGCTAGCTTTGGAAAAGAAATACGGCGCTGCAAAATTGCGGAGGGCGAGGGCGCTGGCCGTGTTGGTTTACGAAGATCATGATTGCAACGGCATCGAGACATTGATGGAGTTGGAATCCGCGTATGGCCTGGCGGTGATGCGGAAAGCGGCGGGAATCATGAAACTCAAAAATCCGGATAATTCGAAGCGCTCGATGGGGTATTTAATCGGTTTGGTAAGAGGAATAGGGAATAAGTCCTTACAACCCAACGATCAACTTAAGTCCTTTCTCTAATCGCAGTAAATCCTCAGCGTCTAGTTCATCGCATTTTTCTATGAGCCTTGATTTATCCACGGCTCTTATTTGATCCACCACCGCGATGGCATTTTTTCCCATGCACTTTACGCCGATAGCCAACGGCGGATGTTCTTTTCCTGAACTAGACAGTGGAATAACAACTATTGTTCTGCGGACCCTATTCACAGGATTTACCCCTATCACCACGCAAGGTCTTTTTTTCCTGATCTCTGCACCCCTTGTGGGATTTAGATCCGTCCAATACACAGCGCCTCTCATTATTTCCATTCGGAATCGTCCAATCCATCCGCCAACGTGCTATCCCAGTCCTGCATTGCCTTGTTGAGTCCTGCGTCCTTCTCAACAGCTTTGGCGGATTTAGTGAGATCCTGCTCTAATTTTTTAATCTCCGACGAAATCAAACTCGCGACAACGCGGCTCATCTTGCGTTCCGGCACGAGCATCTTAAAGGCCAAATAAATATTTTGTGGCAGCGAGAAGTTAACCCGCACAAACTCAGTCGCTCTCATCGTTTCCCTCCATTACACACGTATATAATACATGATACACACTAAAAATCAAGTAATTTTCCTAACCGTTTTGGGGCATTGTGTGGAAAGAGGGCTGCAAGCCGCTATCGGTAAACGTCCTTCCGGTGTTTGACACGATAGAGGTAGACCCTTTTTTGCTTGTCCTCCACGCGATAGAGTATTCTGAAATCCCCCACGCGCACACGATAGGCATCGTCGCCCGCCAGCTTTTGAACACCATGGGGCCGGGGATTTTCTCTAAGCGATACAATGCATTTCTCGCATCGCTGGTAGACTACCTTTTCCAAGCGGTCTAGGTCTCTCTCGGCTGAGGGGAGAACAAATAAATCGTAGTTCACTTGCGCGAACGACGATAATCGGAGAACGGTTTTGCCAAAGCTTCTTGCGATCGAAGTGAAACTAAGTCAAAAATATCTTCTTTGAGCTCTTCTCGCATCATCTGTTCTGTCAAAGCTTTTTCCACAAAAGCGCCCTGTCTATAGCCATATTCAAGGCAAAAAAACTTCAGTTCTTTTAGCACCGACTCGCTCAACTTTACAGCATAGGCTTTTTTACTCATGAGGCACCTCCTCACCGATAATACATTAAAACATACTTTAATGCTATAAAAATAAACCTAGCCGTTCCTTCTTTGCGCCCTGCGCAATGCAATCTTGGCTGGGAGTTTGGGATTAGGGATGTGTACCCTTAACTCCCATCCATTTCATGATGCCGTAGAGCGGAAGCGAGAGGACGCGGTCGCGAATGCTATACGGGTGCGTCGAGATGCGCAGGGCGTTGCGGATATAGATTTTTTTTTCTTGCATAAAAAGGGACAGGCTTTTGGAGGATTTTCCCAAGTGGCTTTTTACTTCTATGGGCAGGACATGGGATTGGTCTTGCATCACTAGATCTAGTTCGGCCTGGGAGGCTTTTGCCTCGCGATGCCAGTAAAATAGCTTGGGGCTATCGTTCTTGCCGGTGTAGCTTAGAAATTCCTGGGCCACGAATTGTTCGGCCATGGGGCCCCGCTGGGACAACAGCTCTCTTTTTTGCAGATAGAGCTGGGAGAGAGGAAGACCTAGCACTCTTTGGCATAACCCGATATCGAGAAAAAAAACTTTGAATTTTTGGGGATCGATTTGTGAGTCCAACGGCACGCCGTTGGCGGAGGTATGATAAGCCTTGTAGATGATGCCCGCTTGCTCCAAGAGGCGCAGCGCGGCGGATAATTCTCGGGACTTTATGTGGGGGTCCACGTTGCTGTATTTAAACTTTTGCCCGAGTAATCGGGGGATGCCCGCGAATAGGATTTTTAAGTATTCCACGTTGGCTTTGGAAGCGTATTTATGGAAGTCCTCCCGGAAATTCGCCATCACGTTCCGTTGAATTTCCTGGCATTCTTGTAGCGCATCCATGGGGGGCGATTCCACGTAGGTCTTGATCACGGCGGGCAATCCGCCTAAGAGGCAATAGAGCGCTACTTCCTCTAGGAGTTTTTCGTGAATGGGCGCGGCTATGGGATGGGTCTCATCCATACCGACAATGGCTGCTACGAGATCTTCTCGTCCTATGGCCATGAGATATTCTTCAAAGTTCATCGGGAAGAGATGAAAAAATTCAATTCGGCCTACGGGAAAACTCAAATCTTGAAAAGTAAATTCCAAGAGGGATCCTGCCGCTATTACATGCAATCCCGGTAGTTCTTCTTTGAAGTATCGTAGAGAGAGTAAGGCTTCCTTGGATGCTTGTATCTCATCGAGAAAAAGCAATGTTTCACCTGCGCGGATTATCTTGCCACTCAACAGCGCAATATTTTTTACGAGCTCCTCGGGTTTTCCGTAAAAAGCCTTGAATAGGTCGAGGTACTCGGGGTGAGAATCGAAATTAATTTCTACAAGATTGGCGTATGACCGCGCATGTTCTCTGACCAGCCAGGTTTTGCCGACTTGTCTTGCGCCTCGGATGAGGAGGGGCATATGGTTCTTTTTGTGTTTCCATTGATCTAGGGAATCCAGGGCTAATCTATGCATATACCATAGTATTATACATAGTATGGATAAAAGTAAAGGATAAAATATACATATAAAGGATTTTAATAGCCTTCATGCTTGACATGGCTTAAAAAATAGGCTATAGTAAAGCCAGATGCGGCTTTAGGTAGATGGCCGTTGAAAGGGAGAAATGCGTTTCGTTCGACTGGTACTTGCTTTGAGTATGGTCTTGCCTGCAGGGTGCGCCTGCGTTTTGGCGGACTCATGCGTGGATCGAAGCGCGCTTGCCCCGAAGACTTCTTTTAGAACCCACCCGACATCCGGCAATAGGCTTGGTGGGCGTACATTCGCTTTTCCTGGCCCGCGCAGGGTCACCGCCGACGAAAAAGACAGGCTTGCCTCCGACTCAAGAAAGATATTGATGGACGATGAAATTAAATATGGATTGCTGTCCGAAAAGCATTCCATCGTGCGCTATGTCAACGGTGTCTTGAAGAAATTGACGGACGCGCAGCAGGAAAAGAGCGAGTTGATTCCGAAAGTGTATGTCTTGAAAGAATGCAAAGAAATGCTTGGGTATGCGCTGCCCGACGGCAGCATTGTGGTGAGCCTGCCGATGCTGGGACTTTTACAAACAGAAGATGAATTGGCGTTTCTGCTGGCGCATGAGTTAACGCATATACAAAGAGGGCATGCTAAAGACGATTTGAAAGTGCATCGAAGCATGAAAGAAGGTGTTGGATCGTTGCGTTTGAAGGAGTACGAGGCGGATTTAACGCCCGTCGTGAATCTGTTGGGCCAGGCCGGGTACTATCCATTGGCCGGCGAAACTTTTTTTCAGCATATCATCGAGCAGGTTTCGGGAAGCGATTGGGGCTTGGTGCACGGAAGTTTGGAAGACAGGCGGTTGAATATCCTTTCGCTGGCTTTTGTGTTGGACCTGCAAGGCATGGAGCGGGCGCAAAAGGCACTTAAACCCAGCATCAAGAAAAACATTCAAAAAATGTTGATGGGTCTCCAATCGCTGAAAAGAGATCGCTTGCAGCGTTGGAGCGATGCTCTGAAATACGATGCCTCGAAAGCCAGTAAAGAAATTTCCTCCCGCTTGCTTCGTGGGGATGACAAGGAATGGGCCATGCTACAGCATTTATTTTGCTCGCAGTACAGACGCTTGATTGCGGATATTCGAGCGAAGGCGGTCAAAGAGTCCGGGTCGTTCTATGAAAGCCTTGAATATCGAGACCTGAGCCCCTACGGAGAATATGGTTTGCCTAGAGAAAAGCTGGTGGATGAATCCGCGCATCGCAGCAACGTCCTTGTCCTTCAGGAAATGTTGGCCAGCGTTTTTCCAAAAAAGCTTCCGCATCTGTCACCTGAGGAGCACAGAGTTTTTTCTGCGATAGTCCTGCAATTCGGTATGGGCGTTCCGTTGTTACAAAGGACAGGTAAATTGTTACTAAGGACAGGTAAATCGGTTGTCCTCTGGGATGTTCCCAATTGGCATGCGTTGGATTTTAAGGGTCTCGACGGGCAATATCTCGGCAAGTCGGTGTTTCAATCCCTAATGAACGATGAAAATATCGAGGGTTTTCTTGCCTTGCTGGACCCGGACAATTTTAAAAAACTGGGCATTCCGTTCCTGGAGGACTCCGCGGATTACCCGGTGGAAGACAAGATTGCTGATTTCGTTGATTATTGCGCGAAAGAAGTCGAGTTGTTCACCGATCAGGATACAGGGGCTTTCGATTTCGATAAATATTTTCGCGTTTGCAGCAAGCTGCTCGCCCGATTTGAGGAATTGTATGCCGCACAGGAAGGCAGGGCGATAGACAGAGAAGCTTTGATGCAGCGAATGACCATGAAGCTCTACGATCGTGGTATGTGTTCTTTTGAGGAAATGTATGAATCATTACGGGGAAATCAGAAGCAGGTAAAAAGAGAACATTTGCTGCTCATGCAGTTCATGGATACGTGGCTTGCGGAAGAGCGGATGCATGAAAGATTAAAGTATCACGAACAACTCTTGAAAACGGAAAATAATTCACGCCTTGTTCTGGTGGGACTCTTGGGCTCGTGGCTAAATGGACTTGGTGACCAACCCTCGGTGAAGGAGTATTACTCACTTTTTGGCTACAAGTTCGAGCCGAAGCAATTCATGGAGGATTGGGAGTATTTGCTGGAAGGCCTGCCGGAAGAGTTTCAACATGCGCTGTACAGAGCAATACTTAACAACGACTTTAATGCGGTAAATGTTTTCAACAAGGCAGTGGGTCACGAGCTGGGATTCGTGAGGATAATGGAGAAAACCCTGCCATCTCGGACTGTCTTTCTCCAATGCCTGAATTCATATTTAAGGGGTTTGATACAAAATGTTGAATCGCCTCAAAAATGCATAAATGAAATCATAGCCGTGTTGGAATACTTGCGTGTGGCGAGGCCTGATATTCGAAGAAGCGATGTGTTGGTTGGTTTTGATATGGATAGGGATGTCATGGAAACGAGACTTTGGATATACGAAAATCTACATAGCGCATTGGATTCGTATTTGTCTCGAAATAACGAGGCTGGCGATCAAAGAGCTTGGGCACTTTTGCAGCGCATGGACAAGGTCTTCCCTGTGAGCAGTATAGAGGCCATCATGGCGGCCCCGTTTCAACACAAGGACGGACATGTCCCAGACAAGAAAAATTTTATTTCCCTGGCCGAAAAAAACATTCAAAGGCTGTATCCCTCGGCGAAGGGGAATGCACAGAAACTTATGCTTCTGGCCAATCTCTTCATCGAGCCTGACGTGAAACGAAAGGTGTCTGATTACGCGCTTCATCTTGCGCTGGAAAACGAGGATTTTCCCGCTGCATGGTCCTTGGTTTTTGGAGAGCATGTGGAGGATAGCAAGGCTTTCGTGGGCGCCAGCCTCGAGATGTTTGTGGAGCATGTCGCACAAACTCCCATAGAAATGGAGAAATTAAAACAAAGGCTATTGGAAATATACCGGACCCGCGCCACAGAGCAAAGGGCTGGAGAGGGGACTTTTCTCGACGGGTTCTTCAAATATTGCTACGACCATGGCGACGAGTTGATTGCATGCGCTTTGGAGAGCCGCAACGACGAAGAGCCGCTGTTGCGGTTATTGTTTAGAGAATGGTGGCAACGCACCGGAAAGGAAGGCGCTTATCTCGACAAAATCATGGATCCATCCGCTCTCGATTACTTCGACGACAAAAAGGTTACTCAAGAATGGACCGAAATCGATATGAGCATCAGCTTCGTGGAAGAAGCCATGAGATTTGAACCCAAGTTCGACCCCATCCATCTGCTGTCTGTCAATGAAGTTCTCGAGAAGCTCTACAACGCAGATATGTTCCAACGGCATCTGATTCTTCGCAAGACATTGACCGATCCTCAAAAAGGCATTCTGCGAAACAAAGCGAAAGTGAGGGCGCTTGCCAAGAAATTCATGAAAGAGCATCTGAATATTTCCGCAGGGCAAAAGCCGGTTGTGGACGCGTTGATCGACGCCTTCGTAGAAGCGGCATCGAGCGACGACATGTATTTCTTGCTGGCCCCTCTGCTGAGTAAGGCGATATTTCAAAGACCTCCGGAACAGGCAAAGGAAAAAAAAAGGCTGGTAAGGGATTCTTTTCAGCGCGAAGAGGCTAAACGTTTCGGCCATCCTGACGACGATAAGTCCATCTGGTGCACAGAATTGCGCCATGCGTTTACAGGAAAGGACGGGGAAAAGTATAGGACACAAGGGGATTGTCTGGTGGGCAAGGCCACGCGTTTTGCGTTTACCGAGAAGTTCCTGGGCCGGCAAATACTAGGGCCCGAATACGCCATTTATGACGAGATGCCGGAGGAATACAAAGGATTGAAGGGGCTAAAACATTTTTCCGAAATGGACACGGTGTTGTCTATCGCGCAGCAATTGGGGGCCGTGGGTGTGCGATTTTTGCAGATACTGGGGCAGTACATGGAATTGTCGCCGGAGGTGGAGAAGGAATTCTCCCAAGTGTTCGATAGCATTTACGGCCAGTCGAAGCTCGCTGCTTTTGAGACGATTCGACGGGAAGCTCCGGATCTTGTGGGGCCCGAGGACAGGATGGTGCGCCGAATCGGAGGCGGTTCGCTCGTGAGTGTGTACGAGATGCTGCAACCCGACGGGAAAAAATATGTTTTGAAAGTCTTGAATCCCAATGCCGAGGCGCGCGTGAGGGACGCCATTGCGCTGATTCGCAAGGTGATGGAGATTTTACTTAAGAAGGATCCTACGAATAAGAATTATCTTATGGTGCGCGACAATGTCTTACCCGATCTGGAAGCCTGGCTGATTGCCGACATCAACGACGCGAAGTTTTTAGAGAACGACAAGAAATTTCGGCAAAGGTATAGCGGATTTGCGCCGCCCGGATACCGTTTCTCCATGTATGTCCCGGAGAGCTACGAGCCCAATTACCGCTTTATCAAGCGGGAGGAGTATATCGAGGGGGTCAATTTCAAGGATCTTCAAATCGGCGCTAAGACAGATTTAAAGGCGGGCATTGTCACCTCTGCGGATTATAAACAGATTGCAAGTCTGACTATCAAGAATTACATGATGCAAATTCAAGACGGCCTGGGGCTGGTGCATTCCGACGCGCATCAAGGAAATTTTAGAATCATGCCCGACGGGCGTATTGCAATTCTGGATAGAAACTTTTATCTGGAATGGACTGCGGACGATAGAAAATTCATTCAAGACTTTACGGCTTTTTCTTTTGAAGATTACTTGATCAAGGGGCCGGCCGCCATGGCCGGAGAGAAAATAGGGCAATTGGTGGATTATTTGCTCGTGCTTCCCGAGAACAAGAAATTGGCTAAGAAGAAAAACGCGATTATGGCGGCTACCATCGCTGAATTCACCCAAAACGGTAAGTTGGAATCGCTGATTACATCGGAGGGTTTATCCGATATCACGCTGTTTTTGAAAAAGCAGGGATTGAAGTTGCCTCTGAAGATGACCTTGCTCGTCAAGAATTTTGCTTTTCTGAACAATCTGGCGCGCAAGGCGGGATTCCAAAATTTGGCGGAGGTGGTTTTGTATGATCCGGCACATGAATCGTCTGACGATCTTAAACCTTCTCTTACGGAGATGGCGCTATGACCACTAGGATCAGGCGATACCTAGGCATGATGCTGGTTGGGGTCATGATTTTTCAACCGATGGCTGCGCTTGCGGCTGCTCAGAAAAGCTATTTGGCGCCCGCGTCTTCACTTCAAAAAGAACCCTATCAACTGCAGTGGAGTATTTGGATTGGACATTTCTTAAAGGCTTTTAACGATAGAATCCGCAGCGGTGCCTTGGCTGAGGATTGCGTCGCGTCTGGACCTAAAATAGTAATAAGCGATATCCCATCGTCAGCGTTGCAGCCAGATAGCAGGCCGGAACTAAAGGATGAGGTCATTGCCCTGTTGGTCCAGGCTGTTGATGAATATTATCAAGGTCTGGATAGCATGCCCGATCCAGACAACGACAAAGCACATAAACTCTTCAATCAAATATTTGCTCGTGGCTTGGCTCCAGAATTACGCAGAATTCTGAGTCAGGAATCAGAGTTCGCCCAGGTCATGTCTGTTCGGGATCTTTATGAGTTGCAGCTTGTGCAATATTTCAAAAGGCATGGTCTCTATTTCGATATGGGAACGCGGCAGAACAACATAAAGGGACGGGCGCTCTTTTTATTGATGTTCGAACTCCATGACGTAGAAGGGCTAGAGCATCGTATCGATGGGACATTTGGGGCTATCCCCATTGTGGCTCGAGAAATAATTTTGGGTCGATCTCTTTTGCCTGCGTTCTGGCCTTCCGCTTTGCCAGCCAGCCGTGATTCTTTGGCCGTCACGGATGTAGATACGACCGTCTATTATGGATCGAATTTTCGCCCCAAGGCTTTGGGGATTTGGGCAAAGAGAGCGGAGTGCGCGCGCGCCTATCAGGAATGCTCCGCGTCCTCGACAGCTCAGTTCGTAGGAGGCAAGAGCGATCGCGAGGTGTATCTTCGTATTGAAAATGCGTTGCGTCACAAAGAGTATGCGGATTTCTTTCTCGGTTTGTCGGAAGATCAAAGCGATGAATTTGTTGAGGAGTTTACGCAGAGGAGATTTCCTGGTGTACGTGTTCATGAGTTGATACATGTCATGGATAACAAACAGAAGCTTTTTGAAAAATTTAAGCTTTGGGACCCGATGGTCTTGGGAGGCGTGTTAGAGTCTCGGGGCGCGCTGATTCAGATGGCTTTTGGTATCAACCCCTTCGAGCATTTCGCGAATATTTTTTCCTGGCATACTCCGGAAGGCACGTACGCATTGGCGTCTAGACTTATTTTAGCCGGATTGGACCAGTTGCTTGCGATGGATCCTGCTTCCATAGGTATTCCTGCTTTGGCGGCCTTTGTTCGAGCGTATGGACACACGGGTGCGGATAGGGACGATGGGCAAGCGCGGCTTGGGCGATTGATGCAGGTCATTAAAATGAATGCTGAACAAGTCTCGCTCTTTGGAAAGGTGTGCTGGCTTGCGCTCAACGACACGGTGACGAACATGATTCCGCCGCCCGAGATCTCGGACGAGGTGATCGCACGCGCAATGGCGCATGAATACGGATTAGAATATCGGGGCATACGCTTGGAGAGAGGCGGTTATTCCGGGAGACCTAACCTTATTTTACAAACGCCCGAGGCGGAGTTTGTTGTCAAGAGGTTGAAAGTAGAGGACGAAGACAATGCGCGTTTTGTGGTGGATTACGAAAGGCATCTTCTTTCCGGCGGAATACCTATTCCGATTGTCAGCAAGTACGATGACGACCAATCCATCGTGGAGGATTTCTACGTGAAGTTGAGAAATGATAGAACCGGAACCGTGAGTTTTTATCAATTGGAGCGATGGGTAGAGGGAAAGAAGTTCTCACGCGCAGAGGTGGCTGCATCGCCGTCTCTAATGGAATCCATGGGGCTGCTTTTGAGAAAAATTCATGACCTTTCGCGCGATTACCATCCGCAGTTTGAGCGGATCAGGCGCAACTGGTTTGCAAAAGCCGTTGGTCGCCTGACGCAAAGAGACGCGCAGTGGAGAAAAAATCTTGATGGCCGTTTATCCGTCGATGAAGGAGCTATCGTGGATGCATCTATAGCACAAATAGAAGAAATATGGACTCGCGAGCGATTGGCGGGCTTGCCCCAACAGTTGATACCGGGTGATTTGAACGTGGGTGGTGTTCTGTTTGATGAGGATGGCAAAGAAGTCCTTGGCGTGATTGACTGGGACCTGTCGCGTTTTGGAAATCCGTTGGAGGATTTCTTTGCTGTCCTCACGCATCCGGGCGGGGACACGGACGGGCGCTTCGCAGGACCCTATCAAGAGGATTTGCGCAAACTTTTAGACGGATATGGTCCAACGGTGGGATCGATTATTCCGTATTTTTGCCTGGCCCAAGTCATGCATTTTATCGCCAAGTCCGCCGAGCGACTTGGCGATAGTGCCTACAACGCAGAAGCGCAAATGATAAAAATTCGTCAGGATTTGAAGGTGCTACAAAATATTATGGCATTGTTCGGAACCCAAGAGGATACCTCGTTGATCGATAACCTAGTGGGGCAGGCGCTATGAAGATACTGATGAGGAAAGCCGCGCGGGTTAGGTTTGTCATCTCCCTGACATTGGTTGCTACCATGCTTTTTCAGCCCGAAGCGGCTTTTGCTTTGGCGCCAAAGAGTTTTACTGCGGATGTTGGCGTGATAAAAGAGGCCCAGCTTCGCTATTTGGGTGATTTGCTTTTGGAATTTCAGGCCAAGTATTCGAAAAAAACGCCATGGTTATCGCCGAGTCGCGACATGGTCAGCCGGCTACAAGAAGCGGGAAGAAATTGTGGGATGACGGGAGCCTTGTCCTATCCATAGAGCTGGAACACAAGGCCTTTGTCTTTACCAGCGGCACGGGCACTTTTTATGTCCTATCGGGATGGAAACCGGTTCTGGCACGCGACGAAAAAGTTGTGGGAAAATCGTTGAGACGGATTGCAAAGAAAATGCCGGAAAAAATTGGGCCGTATTATGCGCGCGCC
>CAZOWS010000329.1:0-15627 GCA_964583365.1 uncultured Actinomycetota bacterium | reverse complement strand
GCACGAGCACGTCGCGCGCGCCCGCCACGTCCCCCATAGAAAGCGCGATATGCTGATTTTTATCCAACTCCGATTCGTACAGCGAAAGACGAAATTCCCCAAGCTTTGTCGGAATTTTCGTCTGCACCACCGCCTTCACGAGCTTTTCTTTTTTGCGCCGATATTCGATAAGCTGAACAATACTGCAAATTTTGAGGCCGTGTTTCTTTGCCACGCGCAGTAATTCCGGCACACGCGCCATCGTGCCATCGTCGTTCATGATCTCGCAAATGACCCCCGCAGGCGTTAAACCCGCCATCCGAGCCAGATCCACGGCAGCCTCCGTGTGACCCGCACGGCGCAACACGCCGCCATCTTTCGCCATCAGAGGAAAAAGATGCCCAGGCCTTTTCAAATCCGCGTGCGTCGATTTGCCATGCGCGAGCACCTGCACCGTGCGCGCGCGATCATGCGCAGAAATGCCAGTCGTGACATGCTCGCGGGCGTCCACCGATACGGTAAACGCAGTGCCAAAAGATTCCTGATTAGAATCCACCATCGGTGCCAAGCGCAATTCTTCGAGACGTTCGGCAGTCATCGGAACACAGATCAACCCGCGCCCGTGCTTGGTCATAAAATTTATGGCGCCGGGCGTGACCTTATCCGCGGCCATAATCAAATCGCCTTCGTTTTCGCGGTCCTTATCATCGGTGACAATGACGATTTTACCCGCGCGAATATCGGCGATTATTTCTTCCACGCTATTGAATTCTAAGCTCAATGGGTAGCTCCATTTACGTCTTTGAGGCTGGGGGACACGACCAAAACAGTCGTGTCCCTGCTCTCAATGGCTGCGTAGGTTCGGGTTCGCAATGGCCGCGTATTGTACCCCCTGGAGCAATGATAACTCCAGCAAAATTAGGGACATACCCCGAAATTAGGGACATACCCCGATTTAGCTTTATAAATCGGGAGTGTGTCCCTAATTTCGGGGTATGTCCGGAGTATGTCCCTAATTACGGAGTGTGTCCCTAATTTCGGGGAGTGCGGGATAATAAGTTAGGAACGCAGATGCCTGTCTTTAAGCTTAATAAGCAAAGCCCCCAAAAACAAGTCCCCCTTGGCCAAAATCGGTACCCGGGAAGTGGTTTGTGTTATCCAAGCAACACATTTCGTGAACTTGCTGTCTTTGAGCATGCCCCCCAAATCCACGTTGCTCAAGCTGGGCTCGACAATCCAGCAGGGAAAATCTGTTCCCAAAGCTCTTTTATTTTCAACACCCGTGACTTTTGCCGTGAGCGAAAATATTTTTTTGCCGTCGGAAACATCCGCTTGCAGGACAGACCCCTGGGCCATCTCCAGGCCTCGCAATAGCATGACAGCCGACAAAGGATCATGCGTCGCGCGTAGCATGGGCAGCTCCGCCCCATTCGCCTCAACAATTTTTTTTCCCTGCTGATCAAAATGAAATTCCTGAATGCGGCGGTAGGAGCCCTCCTCAAAATGCACGCGAAAAAAAAATGTCAAAAAAGTGACGGGATCAAAATAAGATTCCATGGAATCTTCAACGCGATGAAATAGATAGAACAGTCCATCGGTCTGGCCCTTTGCCAAGATACGTCCGGCCGGTTTTCCCTCAAAAGTGCTGTCTTTCCAAATCTTGATAGTTCCGCTGGCAACGGGCAAGCCCCAAGCCGTCACGCTCAAAACAAGTTCTTCGTCCGGAACAGATTCCGCCCGGCAAGCGAACGGCATAAAAAAACACAAAACCCAAAGACATGCGACCAAGCAGATAAAAATAGGGACATACCCCCATTTAGTATTATAAATGGGGAGTGTGTCCCTATTTTTATCTGCTTGCTCATCGCACCGCATCAAGAACCCCAGCCAGCAATCTCGTGCTTCCAATCATATTAGAGATTGCAATCTGTTCTTGATGCGTGTGGGGGCCCTTGTATCCGAGTCCCAAAACCAGACACGAAATTCCCATTTTATTGAACACGTTGCCGTCGCTGCCACCCCGATACGCGCACAGCAAACCTTTCAATCCCGCATTCTTCGCCCCTTGGAGAAAAAAATGCGCCACAGGCGCACGCTCGGAAACCGTAAAACGTTGAAAGTCCATCCACGCGCGAATAACAACTTTCCCGCCAGCCTCTCGAGCAGCCTGCACGAATGCCTTCTTAACCCCCCGCGTCATGCCCGCCAACTCCGCATCGGAAAAACTCCGCATTTCCAACTCAACACGCGCGTGATCGGGAACAATGTTAAAAGCATGCCCGCCGGCTATCGTGCCGATATTCAGCGTGCTATTGGGCGATATCTTACCCGTGCGAATCCTCGAAAGAGCCTTCGCAGCAATGGAAATGGCGTTGATCCCATGTTCGGGATCCACCCCAGCATGCGCGGACCGCCCCTGGACATCCATCACCATACGCTGATGCGTGACACAACGATTCACGGCCATACCGACATCCAGCGAGCAATCCAATACATAACCCAATCGCGATTTTAACTGCGCGGGCTTGATTTGTTTGGCCCCCTGCAGCCCAATTTCCTCTGCCACCGTGAACACCAACTCCAGAGGAGGGTGCGAAACACGAGCGACGCGCAGATGCTCCACCAACTCCAACAAAATAGCGATACCTGCCCTGTCGTCAGCACCCAATATCGTCTTACCATCCGTGCTAATGATGCCGTGCAGCACGCGCGTCTTGATGCCCATGGTGGGTTTGACCGTATCCATGTGGGCGGAGAGCAACACAGACCTGCGCCCATCCCCGGGAATCTCGACAACAAGATTCCCGCAATTCCCGCCAATGGCGCGTCCCGCCCCATCTTCACGAATGTGATAATTCTTTAAACGTTTCTTAAGATAATCCGCAACCGGCCGCTCGGCCTTGGCAGGGGCATCTATTCGGACCAACTCGAGGAAGGTTTGTAGCAACCTCTGTTTAGAAATCACGGTGTCGCGATCAACCCAGCAACGCCCGCAAACTTTCAGCGCCGGGCAGTGGGAAGAAAGGCAGCAATAAAAAATACGCTCCCATAGTAAAAAACAATACCGCTAAAAACATCAGCAAACCATCCAAGGAAATTTTAGAACCCGGTGACAATATCGCGGGCGCAGCAACACGCGTCGCAGGAACCGCGTCCGCTTGCTGCGACGCTGCGACAAGTTCGGTTGGCTCCTGATGCACAGGCGCGTGCACGAGCGTGGCCACAGGCGCTTCGGACGAAAGACCGCGCAATGCCATTTCTTCCTGAATAGCCGCGCACTTTCCCGGAAATTTCTCTCTATTGATATGCGAAAAAATGTCATTGAGCTCTTTCGGACTCAACCCCTTTATCTTGTGCTTGTATTCCACTATTTCCCTATCTTCCATAATTCCCCCCGACCCATGGTCATCCTGAGCGAAGCGAAGGATCTCCCCAGGATATTTACCTAATCTCTTTTAGCGCCTCAGCAATCAAATCTCGACTCTCTTCCAAAGCCTGCGGCATTACTTTTGTAGCCGCCAAAATCGGCATAAAATTAGCATCTCCGCTCCAGCGCGGCACCACGTGCACATGCAAATGCTCCTCAATCCCCGCCCCGCCCGCGCGCCCGACATTGAGTCCCACGTTGAATCCCTGAGGGGCCAGCGTCTTCTCCAGCGCCTTGCGGCAATCCCTCACAAGCATCATGATGTCCTGCCACTCCACGCCCGTAATGCGATCAAAATCGGGACCATGCCGACGCGGCGCGACCATCATGTGACCATTGTTGTACGGAAAAATATTCAACAGCGCAACCGCATGCTTGCTGCGCCCCACGACAAAAAGCTCTTTATCCTTTTTCGTACGCCAAGCAGCACAAAAAATACATCCCACAGATTTTTTGTGGGCCTGCTTGATAAACGGCATGCGCCATGGCGCCCAAAGATGCTCCACGTTACATGCACTCACAGCCATGCGGCGCGCAGCCCCCCGCGGCCGGTCGAGCATCAGCAGCCGCCCCACCCACCCCAAAAGCCGAGAATTGCTTCACTACCGAGGACGACCCGCAACCCGGACAAACAACTTCCTTTTCCTTCTTAGCCCGCTGCACCAGCGCCAAAATCTCAAATCGCTTATGACATTCCTTGCATTCAAACTCAAATATGGGCATAGCACACTCCTAATTTTTATTAGGGACACACGCCGTAACCCGAATTCCCAGAATCGTCACAATTTTGCTAAGATGGGATTATACTTAAAGAGGAGATGAAACATGCAACAAATTCTATGGAATTCGAGGGACAGACACCGTAACCCTCACAAACTAGCGGCACACGGACCTTCCCAACGCACAGGGTAACGGCGTTGGAGCCGATATTTCAATTCTTTAAAACTACGGATCTTGCTACGTTTCAATAGCGGTTCGAGAAAAATCGGGAACGGATATTCATGCCCCGGGTAAAGACCCTCGAAAGCGCGTTTCCTTTCTTCCAAGGAGCCCTGAGGCACGCTGCTAGCCCCGTCGTACATGGAGGATGCCAGAAAGATCGGCAGCATGTCCGCGTTGGCAACCCTTAAGGCAGATGACATAAGCCCGTGGTCCAGCAGAATCTGCACGATCTCTAGCGCTGTCGTTGTTTCCGATTGCGTATCCTTTTTGTTGATACAATACACCATCAGCGCGCTGTCAAAAAAGTCCTTTGCCATTTGATTCTGTTGTCCCATTTTTTCAAGGAAATGCGCAGCGATTAGCACATAGAAATCCGCCCCTATCGCGCCATTTTTACCTGGGAATTTTTCCAATGCCTTCCCATAAATTTCCTTGGGCAAAAACCCCGCTGCGACCAATGTTCTTATTGCATGAAACGTAATGCGGCATTTGCCTGCGGAGAGCCTCTGTCTGCCGATAGCATCAACAACCCTGCACAGCACTTCCGAGGCGAGCCCATGCATGTCTTCACCGAGATGATCATAATTCCCCGATTCACGAATTTCCGCACCAAGCGCCTTAAAATCCTGCACAAGCGCATAATCAAATCTGTTGGTGATCTTGGCTTCTCTTACATTCTGTGCATGATGCAACAAATGCGTAGCCTCATGACCAATAAAATCCGCGCCACGATTCAAGAACTTAGATCCGATCAAAATCGCGTTCCAATCCAGCGACGTCAGCGCACCGACATCATTAATTTCAATGGGTCGCCACGCTATTCTACCTTGTGGCACATTCATAAGAGCAGTGCTGCCCGCGGGGGCATTTCCGGATGATCGCCCCAATCCCCCTGAAAGTAAATCCATAGGCTTTAATTCAGAAAAACGGGTGAGCCTAAACAAGACCCTGTTCGGAACAATATTAAAGTCCGTATCCTTTAATTGGTCGAAGAGATGCGCGGCAAGAGGTCTTTGCGTTAATTGCGAAGCGATGACGTCGGGTGATAGCGCCTCGTTGTACCCGATTTCGTAAAGCATTTGATAGCTGGCGGTTTCATTCCTGGACATTAAAAATCCCATCATCATCTCACTCTGAAATGTTTTCTCAAAACCGGCTAATTCCCCAAGCGTAGCGCGCAATCTTTTAATAATATTTTCAACCACGGGATAATTTTCGCGGAAAAGATCTTCCGCAAAGGGGTGAGTGATATCTAAAGTCACGCCATAGTCCGTTGTACCAAGAGAATATTGTCGGAGAGTAGTTTTGATCGGGATATAAATATGCTTCAAATTGCCGCCAAAATATTCCAAAAGGAACGTTACAGCTCCGATCCTGAGTTGATACATATTGTGGTCAACCGTTTCTTTATTCTCTAAATCGGCATCCCTACCCGAGTATTTCTTCCTTAGCTTCTGAGTACTCATATCCATATACCTTTTCCAGTATTCTTCACGCAGGAAACTACTGGCAACATCAACCCTTGTTACCTGAATATCGAATTCCCGAAAGTCTTTCTTGAGTTCCCCTTCATTCGTTTCAATGTTTGATAATGCCTCATCCCACCGTCTAATATCCGGCAACCAACTCGGAGCTTTCGCGAGACCCCGCATCATGTACGTGGAGCAATCGTTCCTAAGTTGCGCCTCACTCAATCTACTCCCTTTAGGCGAGCCCGTGAGTCGACTAGACGGCGCCAAGCAATCGCTTAGCGCAAGGGATGGACAAATCAGAAACTCCATCACCAGCAACACCGTGATCACACCGTGACGCAGGGAGATTGTATTCAATATATCCTCCTACCTAGCAGTATTTTACGTTAAAAAATGAGGTTTGTCAATGGGGCTGCGAAAATTATTAGCTTCCTGATGCCATTTTGCGCTGTATAATGGCATCTATGTACACAAGATTATTAAAAATCGCGAGCATTCCACCCTATCAGTCCTTTTTTCTCTTTGGGCCACGCCAGACAGGTAAAAGCACGCTGGTCAATAATTATCTGAAAGAGTCTGGTTGTGAACAGCTTGTGTACAATCTCCTGTATAGCGAAACCTATCTTCGCCTACAAACTTCACCCTGGCTGATGCGTAATGAAATACAAAGAAAACTGGCAAAATCCACGACCACCCACCCGCTGCAAGTGCTCATCGACGAAGTGCAGAGAGTTCCCGCGCTGCTGGATGAGGTTCACGGCTTGATCGAGTCGCATCCCAAAAAAATCCGATTCATCCTCAGCGGCTCCAGCGCGCGCAAGCTACGCCATGGGGGCGCCAATCTGCTCGCGGGTCGCGCATGGCTCCGCCATTTGTATCCATTGAGCTGCCTGGAAATGGGCGACGATTTCTATTTGGAAGACGCACTGCAATACGGAACGCTGCCATCCCTCGCCGGCAAACCACCGGAAGAAAAGCGCGAACAGTTGCGAAGCTATGTCAGCGCGTATCTGCGCGAGGAAGTGCAGGCCGAAGCATTGGTGCGTCGTCTAGATAGTTTTCACCGTTTTTTGGACGCCGCCGCGCATAGCAATGGATCACTTTTGAATCTAAGCACGATAGCCCAAGAAGCAAGCGTGCCGAGAAGAACCGTGTCCTCGTATTATCAAATTCTAGAAGACACCTTGCTGGGTTTTTTTCATCCTTCGTGGGGCCATCGCGTATCACGCAAAGAACTGGTCACGCATGGCAAGTTTTATTTTTTTGACACGGGCATCGTGAACGCACTGACACAGAATTTGACCACAACGTTCACGCCCAAGAACCCTCTCTACGGGGATACCTTCGAACACTTTTGCTTGTTGGAATTCTTGCGCTTGCACGATTACAAAGGGACAGAACACAAAACGGGATTTTACAGAACCCGCGCGGGAGCCGAGGTCGACCTCATCGCGGAAAAAGCAGGAAAAATAAGGGCCATAGAAATCAAATCTTCAACCACGATTTCGAATGGGCAGATCCGCGGACTTTTGCATTTTGGCGAAGAGTTTCCTCAGGCTGAGTTAATCGTCGTCTGTCGCACACCACAAGCATTCGCTTTAGGACGCGTGCAATGCATGCCATGGAAGGAATTTTTTCAAGCGGAATAAGCGGGCGGATAAACAATAACTTGATCTATAATGATTTCGCATGAATATCCCACGCAGAGAGTTCATGAAACGCCTGGCCGCATCGGGCCTCGGATTTTTATTCGCCCGGGGAGCACTTGCAAAGGAGGGATTCGGCATGCCCGCAGAAAAATTGATGCTCTCCTACGGCAGCAACCCGCTTGCCATAGACAGCCCCGAAGGCCTTCTCGAAATTATCAAGCCAAATCCATATCCGTCTTTGTCCGACCCGATCGCGGCAATAATCCAAGCCCTCACGCACCCCATCGGAAGCCCGCCACTAGCCGACAGAATTAAACAAGGCAACAAAGTAGCGATCGCGATTTCCGACAGCACGCGCAATTTCCCTCAAAAAATGATGGTCGAGCAATTGTTGCTTTATTTGCGCGACCAGGCACGCGTGGACGCCAGAAATATTTCTTTTATAGTAGGCAATGGGAATCACGCCGAGAAACCATTGGAAACACTTCAACTCGGGGACGCGATAATTCGCCAATACCCATTCATCAATTTCAACTCAACACGCATGAGCGCAATGAAATATTTGGGTCGCACAAAACCTGCCGATCCCGATTTTTTTGGCCGCGCCACCGCGCGCGCCTGGACAGAGGGTTTGTCGCATACGGGAGAATCCATCTTTGACGGAGTAAAATCGCTATTCAGCTTGGACCTAGCCGGCATCGCCCGCTCCGTTCATGGCGGTCCGCTGGTGGAGACAGGGCTCGCCTGGTTTGCATCACGAGGAACGCCGATTTGGTTGGATCAAAGCGCGTGCGATGCCGACATCGTGATCGGCATAGGCCAGATAAAGCCCCACCCGCTGACCGGTTTCTCAGGCGGCGTCAAAGCCATAGTCCCCGCGATTGGCGCGCGGCGC
Organism: uncultured Actinomycetota bacterium; assembly: GCA_964583365.1. Classification (GTDB taxonomy): domain Bacteria; phylum Auribacterota; class Ancaeobacteria; order Ancaeobacterales; family CAZGMX01; genus CAZOWS01. Next base: position 7,263 of record CAZOWS010000329.1, on the reverse strand, counting down.
TCCACGATAACCAATCACCTACTCCAAGCCCACCCAAGCGTCGGCGTAGGCAACGTGAATCACAACATTCTGCGCCTGGACTTAGAGAATGCCTGCGCGCTATTGCCCAATGTTTTTATTTTAAACGTGGTGACCAACGGAGCAAAGGAGCCCGCGGCATTCGTAGCCGGAGACCCCATAGCCGCGCATCGCGCAGGTGTAGCCATCGCTGAAAAGATCTGCCGCGTAGCGTCAAAAAAAGCCGACATCGTGATTTATTCCAACAAGGCCCAGGGCAAAACAGATCTCTATCAATTCATAAAATCCCTGGCCGTGGCGCAAGCCATCGTAAAACCCGGCGGAGTCTTAATCGCGGTAGCCGATTTGCCAGAAGGCACAGGCACCAAGATGAAAATCAACCCCTCGATGGCCGTAAACGAAGTCTACTATCATTACAATTACCGTTATCGAATGCCCGCGGGCGTAGACACGATGCTAGTCTGCTCCAACAGCCAATCCGTATGCCGCGGCACCTTCCTCATCCCCAGCCCATCCGTAGAAAAAGCCCTGGCCTGGGCAAAATCAAAAGTGGGCCCAAACGCCACGGTGTCCGTTGTCCCGGACACCGACATGATTCTCGCGAGGTAAATAGAGGGACATGATTCTTGCTAGTTGAGAATTTTTGGGGAGACTGTCATCCTGAACGCAGTGAAGGATCTCGATTTATTATTTTAACGAGTCGTCTAAAATCTCCACTTGGTATATTTTAGGATCTTCCCAATTTTCATTGGTCCTTTGCAACGTCCACAAATATTTCCCGTCCCAAGCCAATGCCCAGGGATCTTTCGCGGGCAAATATATTTCCCCGACTAATTTTCCCTCTTTGGTTATTTTGCAAAGTCCCTTTTTACCTCCGCCATACACCCAAAAATATTCTCCGGTCCACGTGATGGCGCCGCCAGGAGTGCAAAAATTGATTTCTCCAACCCGCTTGCCCGATTTATCGAGCTTGTGAATCTTGTTTCCATCCCTACTGATAAGATAAAGCAAATCTCCATCGCATGCCAATCCCGCCGTCCCGCCTTTTTCTTTTTCGGGAATATCAAATCTATCCACTATTTCAATAAAATCTCCTGCTTTTGCGTCTTTTTTAAGTTTGAATTTAAATATTTTTACCAAGCTGCCATCGTTGACATAGAAACACTCTCCATCAAAAGCCAGTCCTCTTGGGCTGATGATCTCGTTGTTCCCAAATCTTACGAAGGCACCCGTTTCCGGATTTACTCGGATGAAATCAAGCTCTTTGCCAACCTCTCCGTGGCCAATGGAGAATCGCCAGAGAGAGTTCTTAGCGTACGCCAAACTCCAACCAAAACTCAAACCCTCGCCGATTTTCTTAACGATTCTCCTTGTCTCGTCCTCTTCGGCGTAAATGTAAGGAAACTTGTCTCCTTCATCGCCGGGAAGATATCCAAGCTCAGTCCTTTTTACATCCAAATAATCAAATAATGGCTCTCTGCCTTTTGCAAAACGATTGTTTTTCTCGTTCAAATCCGCGCCGTCGGCGGTAATTTCCGGCTTCTGTCCAATGTTCTCAAAGGTGTTATGCCTCACGGTGATGTTGGACTGCATGCCTGCGGACACGGCTTGTTGGCGGTAATTTTTGAAATAATTATCTTCGATGATGGAGCTGCTTTTTTCATGATGAATCGCCACCTGCCCGTCCCGGAACAGGTTATTTTTTATCAAAGCGTCTTTGTTGTATTGCTCCAGCGCTATTTCATGATACGCGTTCCCGTACAAAGTATTATTCATGATTCGGGGTGTTGATCTCTCCGCGTAAAGCCCTTCCGAATTATTCCATCGTATGATGGAATTTGTGATGGGCACGGAGGAATTCAATTGCGAAACGCCCAATTCACCATATTCCACGATGACATGGTCAAGAACCGATGCTTCGGAATTAAATATCCTGATACCCAACCAATCCCCGTTTATCGGTTCCGGGGCGTCGGAGGTAAACCATATTTGTTTCTGGGGGGTCCCGATGGCTTTTATCGTCCCGTAAACGATTAAGGCAGCTCGGTCAAATGTTTTGTAATTTCGGTCGTGATGAAATTTCACCACGGTTCCCGGCAAGATGGTGAGCGTCACTCCTTGCTTCACTTCCACCGTGCGCGCAGCATGAATTTCACCTTCCCACGTTTCATCCTCTGTAATCAGGCCACGTTTTTCAATACCTTGCCCGCCGAAACTTGGATAAACAAAACATTCCGCCGCACTTAAAACCATTAAAACAGTTAAAACCAGATATTTTGTTTTCTTGGTTTGCATGGAATGATTGGAATGCAATTGCCTGCTACATCTGGATAGATTGCAAACGTTTGAGGCAACGTGCGATGTCCTCATGATTGCCGAGACAGAAGAACTTCACAACATCCTTATCCCTAAAAAAAGCTATGCGCAGCCGTATATCCATTCTCGCTTCGTATATCTTTGCATAAAGCCTTTTCACCCTCAGGCCATAGGATGCTGTGGAAGATTCAAGATAAGCCTTGATTGCAACGATGGTTTCGTAGATGAGCTGCTGATCTTCCTTAGAGCAATCTTCAAACTTCCGCTCGAAATGAGGAAGGGAAATGTATTTCACTTCTTGATCTTTTTCTTGAAGAATTCAAGCATTTCATCTCCCGTATCAAAAACCCTCTCCTTCCCTGCCTTTCCTTTGGCTAGAAGGCTTTGGGCCGATTGAAGATCCTTACGCGGATATTTATCCTTGAGAATAACCTCCTTCGGCTCCATGACGATTTTCCTACCGACAATCTTGATATTCACAAAATCTCCGCGAGACATACCAAAAACCGTACAAATGATCTTGGGGATCACTACTTGATTCTTGCTGGATAATCTTGCCAACATAGCGGTTCCCTCCATTTCTTACAGTTGGATTTACTACTATGGTACACGGTGCCGCCTCTTTTGTCGAGAAGAATTGAGCGCACGCACCTTAAGCCGCTTCTTCGACCAAGGGCTGGATGCCATCATTCAAAGAAGGCCCTCCCATGCCTCGATACGACGAACTCCCACGAATAACCGTGGAATCCCTCACGGTTTTCAATTCTCTCGCCCGACCGGACTTCCTTTTGGCCAGGTCCAACGCAGACATCTTTTGCGGCCACTCCGTATCGCGATAAACAGGACCGCGCGACGGTAAAAACTCTAGCGCAATATCGGACGAGACATCGGCGGGAAACTCCGTTCCAGAGATAGCAACATAGCTAAACTCCCCGCTTTCCATTGCCCAATCCACAATCAGATCCCGGAACACACCCGAGGATATTTGACCCGAAGAGTAAAAGCGTTCGACAAGCAAAACCTTCTTGCCGCTTCTCGCGTCTTTGGCAACCTCCAAAACAGCTCGAATCACGGGAAAGTCCCCCACCTTCACCTGCGCCAAGATAAATTGACCCTGGCTCGTGCGATATATGGGCTGACCCTTGCCATTGGCGCCCGTGGGCTCAACGATACGCTGACACGTATAATAGGGCCGCTCCGCACTGCGAAGAAATTCGACGGGATCCTCTGTCACCCCAAAGTCACCCGCCACCTCGCCGGCCGCCCCCTGCCTCTGCGCAAGCATCAGTTGATCGATATTGATGAGAACTTCGCCTCCTAGCGCAAACAGTTTGCCAACATGCGCGGCCCCCAAAGCCGCCTTCCACCCCGCCGCCAGCTCAGAAGAAATTTCGGCCCCACTTTCCACTTTCTCGCGCATCGCCTCAAAGGTATCCCAGAAACCCGCAAATTTATCAGCCATACCCTTAGCTTCAAAGCGCGCGCGCAGCGCATCCATTCTGCCCGCCTCGGCTACGCCCTGCATATCCAAATGCGCGAGCACATCGCGCCAACTCTCATCGTATCTCTCCTGCAACGACCCAGCGCCACCCCGCAAGCGAAATGCCTTGTGATATCCGTTCTGTATTTTTTCTCTCAGACTATCCCCAAACCAAGCGCTGACGCTCGCATCCTCCCATTCGTATCTCGGTATTTTCTTGAAATAATTTTCCACAATATCGGACTGCGCCAATTGCAGCATATACTGCTCCACCGCCCGACGTCCTTCCGCAGATTGAAACCCATGATACCGAATCAGAGAAATCAACAAATTGTCCCGCATCCAGGCTTCCGAATGGTCAGAGATGCTTTTTTTGACGAGATCAATCTGCTGCGCGCCCAGACTCACGGTCTCGCCGAATATCTTGTTTAGCAGCAGATCCATCAGCTCATCCTTTAATTTCCTGTAATGCTCGGCGCGCAAGGCCAATTGCAATTTCACTCCCGCCTTTTTCCCCATTTGGATGCCTTGCTCCTGAACCATTGTATCTAAAATATTTTGCATAGCCTTGAAGCTGCCACGCTGTATGTATTTTGGCAATGTCGCGTACACAAGCCCAAATTCTAAAAAAGCCGTCACGGTTGCCCGCTTCTCCGTCATGTCCGCCTGGGAGGTATTCATGTGCACAATGGCATCTGCCATGAATTGAGCCACGGGGTCATCCTCTCTTTGAATGCGGCGTTCGACAAGCATCAACACGTACGCGTGCAATCGACGGCGCAGATCTCTGGTGTTTTCCCCTTTGGGAATATGATGGACAATCCAATGGAGAGTATTCGTCTCCCTATCGCTCAGCAGCTTGATTTGTTGCCCCGGCTGATATTTTGATTTTCCTTTTCGCTGAGGCGCGCCGGGTGAGACCTGCTGATTCCAAAAATGGAAAGCGTTTTTCAACAATTCCGGCGACGGGTTATAGACAGCAAATGAGGAAAGTCTGTCCTTTTCTTCTACTTTTTTGTCATCGGCAGTCATCACCCAGAGTTTGCTTTGTTTCGCATCGCTGATTTCTCTATACTCCACCGCAGCCTCAACGAATCTTCGAGCACCAATCTCATAAACCTGTTTCAGGGCATCCGGATTCGTAAGCAATCCCACTCTGCGCGGATGCGGGGCAAGCAACGCTTCCATGTGTTCGTAGATGAATGCGGCTAAAGCTTCTGTGCTTGTTGCCGCATTCATCGTATCGAACAACAATCGGGATACGGCAAGTTTCGACGCATTGTCCAACTGTTTATAAGCCTTTAAGAGCATTTTCCATTGCGATGCCTCCATGTATCTCTGCGCCACCCCCACCAATGCTTCTGGCGCCATGTCCTTGAGAAAAGGCAGCATTTCTTCCACACTCAAGTTATTCTTCGCCGCCACCTTTGCCGCAATTGCCTGGCGTTTAGCGCGATTGGAAAGCTCATAGAAAAACAGAAGCCTATCGTATGGGGACATAGTCCCAAACATGGCAAGCCTATGCAAACCACTCTTGGGATCCCCGTCCCTGCGCGTGAGTTCGTCAAGCAACAACGTCGCCACATCCCCGTTTTCAAATATCTCTATTGCCCATTGCCTAAAATTCAACGTTTCATCCAGAAAGCTCGAGTACTCCGATGCAGGCAGTTCCGAGATCGTATGGCTATAATGCTCCAACAAAGCCTTGCGCGGCAGGGTGGGTTCCATAGCACGCAAAATGCGTTGCGCATGCTTACGACGATCCGAAGCGAGCAATCCGAATCTGGATATATCCGTGATAATCTCAGAGGGGGAACACTCTTTGCTATTCAAATATTCCACCAGACATCTGCCTAATGCATTCGCCAGAACGGCATTGCCTTGGCTTATCTCACGAATAAACCTCTTGGCATTGCTCGCAAATCCATCCACGTAGCGATCTTCTGGTATGCCTAAGCTCATGCGCACTTGCCCAAACAGTTCCAGACCGCGACCCCACGGACTCTTGTCCATCACAGACCGCGGCGGCCCAAGCAACGGACTCTTATCCATCACAGGCGGCTTCAGCAAAAGAGCATAGTGATCCGCTACACCTCGCACGGCTTCTTCATGAATAGACATCTGTTGGGCTGCGTCCAGCCCTAACGACATCGCTATCTCCCGCGAATCATCGGGCCATGAAAACGATCTCGGATTGGATTGGCCGATGCAATAAGGCTCGAGCATAGCTCGGAGATAATTGATCACGCTATACGTCCTGTCCAAATCCAAATCCTCAGGCGATGTAATAATGTCCGTGTCTAAAAAACGTTGGAAAAACAAGCGAGAGATGGGAGTAGCGTTTATTTTTTTCAAATGCGCGCCGATAACTATTTCAAGCGCTTGAATCGCCGCAACGTCCATGGATGGTTGCGTAAAACTTTTCAGGAAGAAATCGGAAGCCTTCGTCAGAGAAGCCTCGTCCAGAGCACCCGGAAAAAGAGATCCGGGTGCCGCCAATTCTTGCTGCATGAAATGCTCCTGGAGATACGCAGCGCCTTTCGCGGTGAGCCGAAAGTGGGCTGGCTTGTCCGCGGTGATCTGTTCCAATACACCATTCTCCACGAGTAGAAGAAAACCCTTGCGGCATGCGGCTTCAGTGGTTTTTTTCTCGCAGCTCTTGAATGCAGGCAAAGTAAGAGTTCCCTCACGCGCCATAACAAGAAGGAATCTATCCCTCACGATTTCTCGCAGCACGTACGCACCCTTGTTGCCCAGAAGGGTCTCTGCACCAGGAATCCCGCCCGCCAACACGCCAGCGCCAAATAGAAGTTTTTGCGCTCCGGGCAAACTATTAGGATCTATTTTAAACAACCCACTCCCTACCAGATCATTGACGAGCGCTTCCCCCATCTCTCTTGTGTTCTTGGATTCTCCAAATCTTGATTTCAGCCAAGTTTCCCAGGTTGTGTTGCCCTTCTCTAATTTCTCTATCGCGCGCCGAGCCAAAATAATGGCGTCTCTTGCATCATCCACCAATTTCTCCTCGACCAACGTCGTTTCAAGAATACATCGGACAATGTATTTATAGAGAAACGCTGTCTTTTGCTCGCTCGTACCTTGTTTTGACCATTCTTTGCATAGCCACGCCACAGCATTGTTGGCAAATTCCTCATCCACTTTTAAGACACTTTTAAAAGGATGCCCCCTCACTTCTAGGACATCACTATTAAAAACATGCAAGTCCCCCCGTATACTTACCACCGAAGTCCCGGGATTCTTATCCAATAGGTTCGCGATCAAACCGCTAAACGCAGTATCCCTTCCCTTTTTTTGCCCGACAATTGCATTGATCCTTCTAGCCCACAACTGACGAAAGACTTCAAAGTCTTTTCTGTCAAACGCGGGCTTGCTATCCAATTGCGCCTGTATGACGGAAAGCCATTCTTTAAAGGGAATTTTTTCCCAAG
>CAZOWS010000328.1:0-6632 GCA_964583365.1 uncultured Actinomycetota bacterium | reverse complement strand
CATGTGCCAGTCGCTCTCTACAAACGCTCGTTGCACAAGCTCGTTGACGCGTTGGAACTAAGCGACATTCAGGCCATTGCCGACATGTACAAAGCCAGAAAAAGGGACTATAGCAATGTCTGGATGGCGATTTGGTTGGTAAAAAATAAGAGGGACCTATTGGATGAAGTAGACCGCAATTTATGGCGCAAGCTGCTTCCCTCAGCGGCACATTTGAATGGATTTTTGGCTGCGGATACCATTGAAGACATGCGTAAAATCGGGATAGAAATTGCCGGCGATCCCGAGGAACCTCTCTTTTTAGCACTGGCCACGTTGCAATCTATGGATTTTTTAAAAGGATTGTCTCGCAGCGAGTGGAGCCTGTTTTACAAGTTTCGCGCGGAGTTTACCGGTGAGGACTTGGATACGGCCAAGATAGAACGCTACGGGAACACCGCTTTGCTGCCCCTGGAAGAGCAGGCCGAGGCGTTGCGCGCGCGTTTGCGCGTGACCTACAGCGGGAATGTTTTTAATAAAGTAAGAGATGCATTGAAGGTCCAGTACAAGGATATGCAATCCCCCGAGGCGCAGGCGATCAGCAACATCATTTTATGGAAAATGGTCGGGGCAATGAGCAATCAAGAGTATCGTGAAATGCTGGAAGAAATATCCGCGTCCAACAACGCGCTCCCGCAAGTAGAGCCGAAATTCGCGCAGACGGATCAAAGCATTGAAGAGTGGAGGCAATTTTCGATGGAACAGATCTTGGCGCAAGCACAGGAAGAGACGGGCCTGTCGACAGATGAAATAAGGCGGCATTGGGATGCATTCCAGAAGCAAGAACAAAAGTTGTTTGAAAAAATTCAGCGAGTTCAGAATCTCACGACACAGCGGATCCTGGATGTCTGGAAAAAATGGGAAGAAAAAATGGACCCAGGAATTCTCTATAGCAGCCGTCCTGTTTGGGCCCAAGTGGTAGGAGTAAAACAACCCGCGGCAAAATCTTCCAAAGCACTCGAACAGGGCGCCGCAGAAGACGCAGCGATCAGTTCCTACTTGTAAAATTCCACACCAGCGTTTCGACCAAATCCTTGATCGACTTGCCGGCCTCATCCGCCGCGCTGGTTTCGTAGCCCACGTGCACCATGCAATTCTCGCAGCGCGGGTCTTTGCCCGTGCCGTATTTTTCCCAGGGCGTGTTGTTCATCAAATCTTTGTAGCTGTCATGATGCGCGTCGGTTATCAGGTAGCAGGGTCCCTTCCAGCCTTTGACATTGCGCGTGGGGTTGCCCCAGGGCATGCAGGAAAATTCACGCTCGCCTTTCAAAAATTTCACGTACAGCGGAGACGCCAATATTTTGTATTTCTTGCGCATGTCGTCCATGCGGCTGAATTTTCGACGCACCTCTTCGCGCGTGAGCGTCAAATCCTTGTCTATTTCCTTGTAGCTGAAGCCTGGTGTGATGATCATGCCGTCTGTCCCAAGCTCGGTCAGCAGGTCAAAGAGCTGCTCGATCTCGTCCATCTCGGATTCCTTGAAAATCGTCGTGTTGGTCACCACGCGAAAGCCCTTTTCCTTGGCTATCTTGATGCCGGCGATCGCCAAGTCGAACACCTTGGGATTATTGCGCCAGCGATTGTGATTTTCCTTCATCGCGTCCAACGAGACATTGATGTTGAGATAGGGACTCGGCGTGAGCTTCGGGATTACCTTGTCCAAAAACATCCCGTGCGTGCAGAGATAAATGTGTTTTTTGCGTTCGATCAGGCCGTTCACGAGAGGGACGATTTGTGGGTAAATGGTCGGTTCGCCGCCCGCGAGAGAAACGACGGGTGTGCCGGCTTCGTCCACGGCGTCGAAACACGCTTGCAACGAAAGTTTCTCGGTTATGGTCGGAAGATATTCCCGAATGCGCCCGCAGCCGTCGCAGGAAAGATTGCACGCATGCAACGGCTCCAGCATCAACACCATGGAGAATTTCTTTTGTCCGGCGATTTTCTTTTTCGCCACGAACAAGGCCAGGTCCAAAATCAATTTAGGGTGGAAACGCATACGGTTATATAGTCTGGCATGGTAAAGCAGTTTGTATATGACCTCAACTAGATTCTTCATAATAATTGTGCTATCTTCCTACACTGCCCTTACGGCAACCAAGCATGAAGAAATTTCTCGCGATAGTGTTGGGGTTGGCGATCTTTTCCGGATGCGCTACGGTGGGTCCGGCGATGCGACAGCATCCCAGATGCTACGAATCTCAGGCGAAAGACATGGTGGCAAAAATGGCCAACGCATGGGAGAGAGAGCACACGGATGCAACGGCGCTGCATCTTGAGCAAGAAGCTGTTTGGATTTCACCCCGAGAGGTGATGATACGGGCAAGTTGGGGGCCTGCAAACCACAGGCGCATGGCGAATTTTATATTTAACACGGATGAGCCCATGGCGTTAAAGAAAACCGAAGGCGATAAACCGTTCTAACTGTATGAATGTCGTAGAAACTATTTCCAGCCCGAATCAGGAAACACAGCGCAGTCCGCAACAGGATGTCCAAGCAGCGTTGGAGCGGCTCAGCGGATATTTGCTTGGTCTCCAATCCCCAGTAGGTTATTGGTGCGCGGAGCTAGAGTGCGATGTCACGCCCACGGCCGACTATATTCTCTTGCAACATTTCCTGCGCCGTAATTCTGAAACGCCGCAAGCCATCGCGCGAGACACCCGCGTGATCAAGGCTGCGCGCCGAGTCCTTGCCCTGCAAAACGAGGATGGTGGGTGGCCTGTGTATCATGGTGGACCCGGGGATATCAGCGCTACGGTTAAGGCGTATTTTGCATTGAAGCTCGCGGGTTTTTTGGTCGACGATGAACGATTGCGCTCTGCCGCCCAATTTATTCGCACGCATGGTGGGGTGACCGCCACCAACAGCTTCCTGAAGTTTTATCTCGCATTGTTCGGGCAATTGCCTTGGACGCATGTTCCGGCAATGCCGCCGGAGCTTGCCCTGTTGCCGAGTTCGTTCCCATTTAGCATTCATGCGATCAGCAGTTGGTCGCGCGCGATCATGATACCGATGTGTATTATCTACGCATTGAAACCGCGTTTGACTTTGCCCTCTGAGATGGGCATTGCCGAGCTCACGTCCTGGTACGGGCGGGGCGTTGCGCCCAAACCGCAGCCAAATCAGGATTCCTGGGCAAAGTTTTTCTATCGCGCGGATTTTCTCCTCAAGGTCATGGAGAAGAATCCGATCAAGCCCTGGCGAAAAAAGGCTTTGGTCCGTTGCCGCGACTGGATTTTGGAGCGCTTGCCCAAGGGGCAGGGATTGGGCTCGATTTGGCCGGCGATGATCAATGCCCACATGGCTTTGTCCTGCCTGGAATTTAAGGGCAAGGAACAAGTATTGGCCGAGTCCCTGCGCGAAATCGACGCCCTGATATTGGAAGACGATCAGTCCTTGAGAATTCAGCCATGTTTTCCACCCGTGTGGGATACCGCGATCGCGATTCAGGCGCTGCGCGCTGCGGGTCTCCCCGCCGATGACATTCGCCTAAAAAAGGCCGGGGATTGGTTGATAAGCAAGCAGGTGCTCCATGCCGGCGATTGGAAAGAAGGTAATCCTGAGGGAAAACCCGGCGGTTGGTATTTTCAATTTAAGAACGATTTTTATCCTGACACCGATGATACCGCGATGGTGCTGTTGGCTCTTCAGCAAGTAGACCTCGGGCCAGCAAAAGACGCGGCTGTCTCGCGGGCCGTGCAATGGCTTCTTTCGATGCAGAACAGCGACGGCGGGTGGGGAGCTTTCGACAAAAACAATGACAGCGCGTTTTTGACCAAGGTGCCGTTTGCGGATCACAACGCGATGATAGACCCTTCGACTTGCGACGTGACCGCTAGGATTTTGGAGGCGTTCGGAATGCTCGGGGGTGTTTCGCAAGATGTCGCGCTGCGGGCGTTCGCGTATTTGCGGCGACATCAAGAACACGATGGCCCCTGGTTTGGGCGCTGGGGCGTGAATTATATTTATGGAACATGGTCGGTCTCCAACGCTTATCGCGCATGGTCTGGCAGTCGCACGCGGCTGGAGCTAGCGCCAGCATTGGAATGGCTCAAGAGCTGTCAAAACGCGGATGGCGGCTGGGGTGAGTCCTGCGCGTCTTACGATGACCCGACGCTTAAAGGAAAAGGTCGCAGCACCGCATCGCAAACCGCCTGGGCGTTGAATGCATTTTTTAATGCTGGAATTTTTTCCGACGCGGCCGTGCAAAGAGGTATTGCGTATCTAGCGCGCGCCATCGGCCCGTCCGGAGCAGTCACGGAACCGGAATGCACGGGCACCGGTTTCCCAAGTGTTTTCTACCTCAATTACCACATCTATCGCATCGGGTTTCCCATGATTGCCTTGGGACGATACCTGGACCATTTTGCCTCCCATTAGTGCGGTGGCCCGCGCGTGGGTTCTTCTTTGTGTTCTTTATTTCGCTCAAGGTTGCGCGGCCATTCGGCCTAGCGACGTTCTCCCTGAATATAAAAACAAACCCTTCATGGAGCGCGGGTACCCAGCTCCAGAGCAATACATGGCCTTGAACGCGATCGATGGCGCCAAGGTGTGCTACGTGGAAAAGGGTTCTGGCCCGACGCTGTTGATTCTTCCCGGCCTTAGTTTAGGCGCGCACAATTGGCGATTCAATTTCGATCGCTACGCGGAAAAATTTCATGTTGTGCTGATGGATTTTCCCGGCTACGGAAAATCCGACGCGCCGGATGTGGACTGCTCGATAGAATTGTTCAAGAACTGCGTACTGGAATTCATGAAAAAGAAAGGCATCGAGCATGCGTCGATACTCGGGCATTCGCTGGGGGGGCAGGTCGCTATTGTTCTGGCCGCAGAGCATCCCGAAAAAGTGGATGCTCTGATATTGGAGACCGCTACGGGTTTGAGGCAGCGCTTGGGTTTTGTGGAGGACTGGGCCGTGACCGCGTACATCACGGCCGATCGCTTTGCCTTTTTACCAGAAGAAAAAATGAGAGACTACACCGAGATGAATTTTTATGCGCCTTCGGCGGCCCAGGAGGAGTTGAACGAATATCAGCTTTCTTTTCGCGCGCATTTTTGGGACAAGCCCATTTTCTGGCAACGCAACGAGGCCTTCGTTCGCGGCGCCCTCCACATCATCATGACCGATGTGCGCCGCTATGTCCCTTCGATCAAGGCTCCGACGCTGATCATGTGGGGGAGGCAGGACAGGTTAGACAGCGTGAACCGCGCCTATTGGCTCTATCAAACGATACCCAACGCGCAGCTCTACGTGATCGAGCGTTGCGGTCATCAACCCCATTTGGAAAAGCCAGAAATGTACGATTTTGCCGCAATAAAATTCCTATTGGCTCTTCACCTTCCCCCCCTAGTGGGGGAAGGCCGGGGTGGGGGGCGTTAGTCATGACCCAAAAAGTCCTTGTCACCGGCGCAACCGGCTTCATCGGTGCAGCCATCGTGCGCGAGCTGATACGCAAAGGCTACGATGTTGGCGTCTTGTCGCGCGCGACCAGCAATCAAAAAAATCTCGAGGGCACCCGTGTGCGCCTGCATTACGGAGACCTGCTGGACGCTGCATCACTTGACAACGCGCTGAGAGGCTATCGCTATCTCATTCACGCAGCCGCGCATTACAAATTGTTCAATCGCCCTGCGAATTTACCCTATCGCATCAACGTGGAGGGGACGCGCAATCTGCTGGCCGCGGCAAAAAACGAGGGTGTGGAGCGCATCGTCTATACGTCCTCCGTCACCGCCGTGGGCATTTGTCCCGAGCGCGGCATCGGCGATGAGAGCATGACGGTGGATCCCGCCCACGCGGTCGGCCATTACAAAAAGTCAAAAATTCTAGCGGAGCAGGAAGTGATGCGATGGGTAAAGAAGGGATTGCCTATTGTGATTGTCAATCCGGCAGCGCCCATAGGACCGGGCGACGTCAAACCCACGCCGACAGGCCGCATCGTGCTGGAATATTTGCGCGGGAAAATGTTCGGTTATTTGGATACGGGCCTAAACGTGATCGCCGTGGACGACGTAGCCGAGGGCCATGTGGCGGCTCTTGTACAAGGCCGCATAGGACAGCGCTACATTCTGGGTAATCGCAACATGACATTGCGAGAAATCTTCGGCATACTGGAAAATATTTCCGGCATCGCGGCCCCGCGTTGGAAAATTCCTTACGGCTTGGCGCTGGCGGCTGGCGCGGTCAGTCAGACGATATCGCGCATCACGGGCAAAGATCCGATGGCCACCGTGGACGCCGTGCGGATGTCCAAGAAAAAGATGTATTTCGATTCCAGCCTCGCGGTGCGCGAGCTGGGACTGCCGCAAAGCTCGGTGCCTGAAGCATTCGAGAAATCCGTGCGATGGTTTTACGATAATGGTTACGTAAAATAAACATATGCACTTGATTCCCCTCGATGCATTACGTAAAAAAATAATCCCTCCCCTTTGTAAGGAGCAAGCGTCCGGCCACTACCACTTTGGCGGACGCCCGCCGAAGCGGTAGTGGCGAGCGAAGCGCGGTAGAAACTATCGGGAGGTAGATTACTCCTGGCTTCTACCCCACCTAACCTCCCCTTACAAAGGGGAGGGATCATTTTTTTTCACATTACTT
>CAZOWS010000327.1:0-5944 GCA_964583365.1 uncultured Actinomycetota bacterium | reverse complement strand
ACAACACGGGCGTGCCGGAGGGATCCTTCAGCGGGTTTTCCATCATGTCTATGGCATCTTCTAGACTGTAGGAGAATTCAGAGTTCGTCACATGCTCCACGCGCGTTGTGGGAGCTTCTACCAGGAGTTTCTTCAATAATTCCAAGGCCGCGGCCTGCGTCAATAATTCGGAATTAGTGGTCTGTCCCCTTAATTCGCTGGAGATCAGGCCGTCGTCGCCCCAAATGGCTGGGTATCCGGACTCGCGCAGGAAGCGCGCGAGATTACGCGCGATTTGAACGTCTTCGGCAAGGCTGCTGGAACGCGAATAGCGGAACGATGCGGTGAAGCTGCGAATAAGGGTGTTGAGCCTCTCGTCGGAGGTCTTTGGCAACACCCTGGGATTCATGACCCATTCGCGTTCGCAAAGCACTCCGTTGATTTTTTGATACACGGTGTACGCCAGCATGCTGTTCCTGCGGCCTTCGCCACCTTGTCCCAGAATCAATATTCCATTTTCCTTCAGCTTGTCCGCAAATTCCTCGCGCATGCGCACGCGATCCTGAGGGCTGTAATGCTCCATGACATTGAAGCATCGCATCATGTCCATGCTGTCTTTTGCCATGGGCAGCTTGAATAGATCGGCGTCCACGAAGCTCATGTCCGGATGGCCATATTTTTCCTGCACGGTGGTGAGATTTTCCGTTTTGTCCAGATTTTGTACGCGGTTTTTGACATCCCATATAGCCCTCTCTATATCCTGACGTAGCGAACCCGGAACGGTAGCGGTAATGTCAACATCCCAGCCGCCCGGCGCGAGAATGGATTGAACATTGCCCCTGGCATCGAAAAGAACTTCGATGGAAGTAAGGCTTCCACCTAATTGCTTAAGCCATTCCGGCCGGCGGGACTCGAGAATCTGTTGGGGATAGTTCCGATCAATGGCAAATAACTTGTTCGCATGGCCAGCCGGAGCATGTTCATTCAACCGTTCTACCCATTCCCGTGGGGTAATGGGCGGATACCCTACCCCGATGTCCGCGATCTTCAAATCACCTTTCGTAAAATCCATGCCGTATTTTTGTCGAAACATTTCGTCCGCCACGCGTTGATCGGCGAGGATCAATCGATCAGGCGCTGTGAAGAGTTTGACTGCCGTCGCGTAGGGCTTTTTGAGCCAATCATCCAGGATGCTCTCGTCTTGCGGAGGCAGCCAAAAACCCAAACTTTCCATCGCGCTATCCACATCATTGGCGCTGGAGAATCCAACTTTTCGCAGCGCTCCCAATTCGCGATATTTCGGGTTGATGATCGCTACCGCGCGCCTTTGTCCGAGAATATCCAGTTCTATGAGCTTAATTCCTGGCGCCATCGCATGGATACTGCCAAAGACATGCGGCGCGTTGGCATCGCCGGCCGATCTAATCAAGGCTTCGTCCTGCTCCTCCATCATGTGTTTGGTTTCCAGATTCAGCGGGTTATCGCTCAGGGTTTTGGATAGGAGTCTCAGCCTATGCACGAGCAGATGGGCTTGTTCCAAAGACAGACCGGTTTTCGTAAGTGACTCGGCGGCCATGTTACACTGTCTCAGAGACTCAACTTCCATTCGACCGTAGCGCGCGCATTGTCCGCTTAATTTCTTGAGTTGCTCCGCTAAAGCCTCAACCAATTGAAAATCCTCGTTGCGCTCGCGCCGCAACAGAATCAACGTTGTCTCACCGGGCTTGGAGGGGCCCCAATGGCGGCTGCTTTTCTTCGCGTACTGATGCCATTTCCCCCTTCGATGCATTTCGTATTGCCTTAGCTTGCGTTGCACGATTTGGAAATCTGCCACCGCTTTTTTGAATTGCTGCGCTGTGTCGCCAGGCAAGGCGTTTAATTGTTCTAGAGACTCAAAATATTGCGAACAATCCTGAAGGGCTAAATCGAATAGATCAATAGTCTCTAACAGCGTAGCTTGTGTCCCCAGCCCGGCATACACTGTTTGAACATGGTATTGCAGCATCTCAGCGGCTTGAGCCAGCAAGTCGCGCGGCTGAGTCCAATAGAATGTCTTGGCCAAATACGGCAAGGCCTTTTTGAGAAATGTTTTGTCCGTGGATTTTCCCGCCAGCGACGCAATGTTGATGTAACTCAATGCCCCCTTCTCCACCCACTTACTTAAGTCTTCAAAAATTTCAGAACTGCGCCTATGCTGCTGCTTCCATTCGCTGTCCAATTTTGCGTGCAATTTTTCGGCCAGCCAGGCCATCACGATATAGGCGCCTGCACACTGTTTCTTGCGATTCTTGGCCTCGTCACCGACGGGCTTCCCGTCCGGGTTGAGACTCAAAGCGCCGTAATAGTATTGAGCTCTCTCCTGTAGCGATTTTAAAACAATTCTGTCGGAGTTCGCTTCGCGCGAGCCGCTCTTTTTTGCCTTGCTTAAAATGGCCATGATTTCGCGCAACACAAGGTCCAGCCTTTCGTTGCGCGTCTCGGCTTTTTTCGGATCGTCCTCGAGAAGCCGCTCCATCGCCAACATACGCATGTCCGTCGCTTGCCGCCCCTCGTGATAGCGCATCAAGCCGGCCAATTGTTCGTCGGTGTAAAATCCCAGCATCCAAACGGTGAGATCTGAATCCTCTCTGATTCTAATAGCGTGATTCTCTGACCTCGGGGCCTTGAGCGCATCGGTCATGAGACTCGCGAACGCATGGGCCTGGTCGTCGGGAATTTTTAGTGTACCGTTGACGCGCTTGTCTTCGAAAGCATCGTGCATAAAAGCTTGAATGAAAACACTGTTGTCGGTTGGCGGGAATGGCGCGTAGCGATTAAAAAAATCCTCGGTCATGAAAAGCCTTTTCTCGTCCAACCTGCGCGCGGGAAATGGTAAATTGCACGCGTCTTCGCCGTATTGGGTTTCTCGCTCCCCTGGCTGCATATGAAAACCCAGTGACGTCTGCCACGTCTCCTTGAGCAGCGGCGTTCTGACAAGATGCAATTCGAGCTGGCCGGTTCTGTATAAATGCACGGCGTTTTTGAGAGCCACCTTCAAGTCCTCCTCGGGATTGTCGGTCTTGGCGTTGGGAAACAACCGCATGTAATTCTTAGCGAGACTTCCGAAGACTGCAGGGAACGCTTCGATGCGTTGAAGCAATTCTTCGAGTTCCACCCCGTCCACTCTGCGAACTTTGCCCTCGTCTATGGCGGCGCATATATCCTTATCGAAGGAAAGATCCTGTCCTTCCACGCGTGGCACGGTCGGGAGACGCAGCGTGGCTTTGGGAGATGGCGGGGCCGCCTCTTCGGTTTGTTTAAGCTCTAGGCGCAGTTGCTTGGCCCAGGGAGCGCCCATATCGGATTGGCGCTGGAGGAAATCCTTCCAATCTTTTACGTCTGTTGGGGCATATTGACTGGAATGGGACAAGACCTGCGCGGCCTTCTGGTAGGTGTATGGAACGCCGGGCAGGAATTTAAATATCGAAAGCACGCGATCGTTCTCGGGAATAGTCCGGGAATTCAATGTCTTGATTTTTTCTAATTCGGCTTCGATGCTTTCCACGATTCCTTGCAAGGACTTGCGCTCATAGTCGTCTTCCGTATCTAGAATCAGCTTATAGAGCATGGCCATGCCGGGTTCAATTGCATTGCCGCGACGGGCTTGAATAAACATCGCGGCATTCCGAAGCGCAAGAATATATATTTCTGTCCAAACTCGCGCGCCGGAATTATTTCCACCACCTGCGAGAAAATCACAGGCAGACCATAACGCAGCGCCAAACCAATTTTTGTTGCCTGCGATCTTCGCGATCATTTTTCGCATCGGCGTCATGTCAGACCAAAGGGCGAACATCGCGCCCATGGTTTCTAAATACCATTGCTGAGAGACCGCATCCAAGTCGTGGAGATTTATTGCCCTGGCAGCCTGGATTTTCTCACCCACGCGGGCCAAATTGGCTAGAAAATTTGCCATGTCATCCATGGTTTTTACCTGCGCCTTCACGCGGGATCTATTCCATTTTCCAGAAGGTGTAGGAAAGCTCGATGCCAGCGAATGCCCCATGTCATCGCCCATCAATGGAGGCAGCCTGTCCTCCGTCAAGAGCAAATACATGCCCCAATCGAATATTTCCAAATCCCCCAATCGGAAATCCAAGGGATTATGCACAGCGCCGCCCTTGTTGATGATCACGTTGAGGGCCGCGTCGCGCGGCTGCGTATTTGCCGCTTGCCAATTGCGGACAAAGTTAGGGTCACTCCAATCCAAATCCCCTAACGCATCGGCCATCAGCCTACGTAGGGAAGGATCACGGAACGTTGCGGCAATCGCCGTGACGTCTTGCAGCAATCGCTCATCCCGCAGCAGAAAATAAAGAAACTTCTTCACCAAAATCGGATTGTCCCCTTCCGGCACGCCCCAGTAAGGAATGGCCCCGAGATATTCCTGAATAGTCTGCCAAAGCAGCGTCGTATCACTAACCCAAGGATCTTTGCTTTGCAGAAATTGCTCTCTTAGATGAAATTTTGAGAAAATAATTCGAATCAATTCCGCGCGCTTTGGAGGATCACACGCCATCGCGCGAAAAGCGCTTTCGCGAATAGAGGCGTCGGGGCTATGCAAATCCTTGTTCTGCGTCGTTGCCCTATCGCTAATCCGCTCCCCTATCTCTTGCAAATGGATAAGCGGTAAATAGGCTTGTTTGAAAATATCGCGAACTGTTTGGCGGGCATTCTCGTCGTAGTTCCGCTGAACAGGCATTCCATCGTTTGCAACCTTGGGTATAAACTCGCGCAAGGTCGTGAACATTTTGGGATGCCGCAACATCGGCAATGTTTCCGTTCTAATATTGTGCGCCATGGCCGGATTGGCATCTTCCAGATCCGCTATCCTGAACTTCAAAAGTGAGTCAGAAAATGCCTCAACGACAAGGGCTTTAACGCGCTGCTCGAAAGCGGAAGGCATGTTCGCAGCCTTCCACTTTCGAGCGTAGGGAACGCCTTTGGCGTTGCGCAATGTTTCTTCGATAAGCTCGATCAATGTCAAGCTCTGAGGGCTGGAAAAACCATGCAGCAGGGCGCTGGCATCGGCTAAGACTATTTCGTCTTGAACCAGAAAATCTGCGAACTCTAGGAGTAGATCGGGGTTGCCTCCTGCCAGTGAAGCAAATGGCAAAAGATGGGCCAGATAATCCCGCGTCTGCTGCCAAAAGAAAGCGGAGTCGCTGATCCATGGATTCTCGCTTTTCTGGAATGGAATCATCAGTCCCTTGTCCTTGGAAAGCAAGGTGATCAAACGCCTTCTGCTTTCTGGCTTGCAGGCCATGGTAATAAAGGCTTTCTCGCGCGTTGCAACATCGGGGCTAGCCAGGGCACGTTCTAACGTCTGCTCATGCGTGGCAACAAACTCCGACTTCGGCGCGAGGGTGGAGGATTCGATCAGCAATGCCGCGGTTAATTGAGGGACAGGTGTGTGTCCCTCGAATTGCGCGAATTGCGATTCCGCACCCAGCCAATGCGCCTTGAGCTGTACTAGCACTTCTGCGTTCAAATTCGGCATTGCGCAAATTTCTCCCAGCATGGCAATGGCCCAGGGCGATCCCTCGCAGGCCTGATGGGCCAAGAATTTCACGGCCATTTTGATCTTGTCGCGCAGGGCCGGCGGCTCAGACATCAGTATTTCCAAGGCCTTGCGGTACACGTAGGGCCTTGGAGTTAAATGCCATTGAAAAAAGGAAATCGCATAGCCCTTGGGAGGAAGTTTGGAGGCATCCAGCCGAGCGCGCACAACCCCCTCTTCGATAATTAACCTTCTTAGCAATTCATAGTACACAGGCACAAACACATGCTGATTGTCCCGGGCCGTCAGCCGCACCTGTTGATACAAACGGGGTTTGACGTCTTGCCAATTCTCCCAGTGACGCGATAAAAATGTCTCCACGGCAAAGAGCAGCTCCGTCTTGAGATCCTCCGGTAAAACGAATTT
>CAZOWS010000326.1:0-4399 GCA_964583365.1 uncultured Actinomycetota bacterium | reverse complement strand
GAACCGCGTCCCCTGAAAATTATATCCCTTGCCCCGCTCCATCATTGAATAAAATGTCCTCATTAAGAAACCTTTATGGCAAGCGCCGTCTCGCGCGCCCAGCGATCTGATTCCAGTATGTCTTCGAGAGTCGGCTTTTTAATGTTGCTATGCCCTGCCACGACCGACTCCACGAGCGGGACGATGCGATCGAAACTCAGCCTCTGCTGCAGAAATTCTTCCACAGCCACCTCGTTGGCCGCGTTCATCACGGCCGCTGCAGTGCCACCCATGCGGGCCACGTCGTACGCCAATCGTATGGCGGGAAACCTATTCAAGTCCGGAGCCTCGAATTGCAATTGCCCTATCTTTGCCAAATCCAGGTAGCGCGAGATATTGGGAAGCCGCTTCGGCCAGGACATCGCGTATTGTATCGGGATTTTCATATCGTTGTGATTCATTTGCGCGAACATCGAACCGTCCACGAATTCCACCAGGGAGTGCACAATGCTTTGCGGGTGAATCACGATTTCAATTTTGCTCGCGTCTTCCCCAAAAAGCCACTTGGCCTCTATGACCTCTAAGCCTTTATTCATAAGTGTTGCAGAGTCTACCGTTATTTTAGGACCCATGTTCCAGGTCGGATGTTTGAGAGCATCTTTCACCGTCACACGGGACATCTGGTCTGCCGGCAGGCGCAAAAATGGACCTCCGGACGCCGTCAGAATAAGGCGCCGTACCTCTTGGGCCGGACGATGCTCCAGACATTGCTGCAAAGCGCTGTGTTCAGAATCCACGGGCAGCAGCCTCACGCCGTGCCGATGCGCCTCTTGCGTGACGAGAGAACCGGCCATCACGAGCGCTTCTTTATTGGCGATGGCCACGTCTTTTTTATGGCGGATAGCTTCCAGCGTCGGTAACAGCCCGCTCGCACCAACAATCGCGCTGATGACCAAATCCGCGCCGCTGTTGCACGCGACTTCCACAGCGCCTTCGACACCGGTCAGCACCTTGCGTTTGAAATCGAGGCGAGATTCTAGTTCTGTGGCGGCGCCCGCATCGAATAGAGACACTACCTCGGGATCAAACTCCGCTACCAATCGCTGCATCGCCTCCACCGACTTGCGCGCAGCAAGACCGACAATTTTGAAATCATCTTTGTAGTGGCGAACGATTTCTAGGGTGCTAAGACCGATGGAGCCAGTGCATCCGAGTATCGCTATTTTTTTTACCATCGCGGCAAGATCACAGTCTCAAGATAAGTTTTAAGTAAAGAAACACCAACGGCGCGCAGAACAACAAGCCGTCCAACAAATCGAGTACGCCCCCCATGCCCGG
The DNA here is from genome assembly GCA_964583365.1 of uncultured Actinomycetota bacterium. Classification (GTDB taxonomy): domain Bacteria; phylum Auribacterota; class Ancaeobacteria; order Ancaeobacterales; family CAZGMX01; genus CAZOWS01. The sequence goes on along the minus strand of CAZOWS010000326.1, from coordinate 3,082 downwards.
AATACTCTGGCCCGAATCCTTAACCTGCGCGTCGCGTTTGAGCAGCGACTCCCAAAGGTCCCCGATCTGAGAAACAATGCCTATCAGAAATCCGAGTGCGACCGCGTGCAACACGCCCACTTGCGGAAGCATCAGCCTCTGGGCAATCAGCGAGGCTGCGCAAGCGCCGAGCAAACCACCCATAGCGCCTTCCATGGTTTTTTTGGGGCTGATCGCAGGCGCAAGCGGCTTACTGCCGACCAGCGAACCGACCGCGTACGCAACCATGTCCGACGCGTAGACAGTGACGAACGTGTAAAAAACAAACCATCGCCCGTCTATTCCCTCCATATACACTATGCGAATCAGAAATCCGAACGCCACGGCGACGTACAGCAACGAGCCAATTGAGCACAACAGCGTGCTAATGGCCCCCTCTACCTCACGCCTTGCCACCGTTAAAAAGAACAACCCCATGCACCAGCCATAAAAAACCCAGAGCACCAGGTCACTGGAAATAGTACGAGGGAAATTCGTGAAGAATATGGCCGCGATAATGGCCACGCCGCCAGCTATTGTGTACAAATCAAAAACAGGAATGCCCTTCGCCTTCAAAAGCCCCATCATCTCTCGAAGACCCAATGCCACGACAGCCGAGCACACGCACAGGCAAAGAACCCAATGCTGCCGGCTCCACGCGACGGTCGCGATGGCCAGCGAGATCAACAGCGCGGAACTCAACAGCCGCGGAATCAGCGATCGGTCGTTGTTCATGGATTCGCCACCGTTTCGACTCCCCCGAAGCGCCGTTGTCTTTTCTGATAGTCCGCCAACGCCTCCAACAAATTTTCTTTTCTAAAATCGGGCCACAACACCTGCGTCACCCACAACTCGGTGTAGCTGATTTGCCACAAGAGAAAATTACTGATGCGCATTTCCCCGCTCGTACGAATGAGCAACTCCGGGTCGGGCATGTCTCGCGTGTAGAGATAATCGCCGAAATTCTTTTCGTCCAAATCCTCGGGCTTTTTCTTCCCCGCCAGCACATCCGCAGCAAAAGATTTTATCCCGTCCACGATTTCCGCCCGGCCGCCGTAATTGAGGGCCAGCACCAGCGTCAAGCCCTTGTTGTCCTGCGTGCGTTTTTCCGCGCGCGCGATCTCCTCCTGCACGGCCCCGGGAAGGCCCGCGATGCGCCCGATCACGCGCAATCGCACGCTGTTTTCGTTCAACTCCTCTACTTCCTTGCGCAAAAAATACACCAAGAGACGCATGAGGGCCTGCACCTCGGTTCTCGGCCGTGACCAATTCTCCACCGAAAAAGCATACATCGTTAGATACTCTATGCCCCATTGCCCGCAAGCCTGCACCATCGAGCGGATGGATTCCACGCCGGCCTCATGCCCCTTGATGCGCGACAGCCCGCGCTGCTTGGCCCAACGGCCGTTGCCGTCCATGATGATCGCAACATGCCGTGGGAGTTTGGTAGGAATGGAATCTTGTTTTACCATGAAGTCTTGGAGAATTATTTAGCGTGAACGATATGGGGCAACACGCTTGCCGAAAAAATTGTTTCGTTTCGCTCGGCTCCGACCGATACCATCTCGACGGGCACGCCCAGCAACTCTTCGATGCGATGGAGATAGCGCTGCGCGTTACGAGGAAGATCCTCTATGCGGCGCGCCTCTTTGGTGGATGCTTGCCACCCGGGAAGTTCTTCGTACACGGGTTCGCAACGGTTCAGGCTTTCGATATTAGAAGGGAAACGTTCGTGCAGAACACCGTCTATGCGATACCCGGTACAAATTTTCAAGACCGCCATGCGATCCAGCACGTCGAGTTTCGTGACCGCAAGGGCCCCGAGACCGTTGACACCCGCCGAGTGGCGGCATACCACGGCGTCGAACCACCCGCAGCGCCTTGGCCTACCCGTCGTAGCGCCGTATTCGGCGCCCTCTTCGCGCAACACCGCGCCGAGGTCGGTCGGCAATTCGGTCGGAAAAGGACCTTCGCCCACGCGCGTGGTGTAGGCCTTCACGACGCCCAGCACCTTGTCTATGTGTTTGGGGCCCACGCCCGTGCCCACGCAGGCACCGCCGGCCGAAGCACTGGAGGAAGTCACGAACGGATACGTGCCAAAATCTAGGTCCAACAATGTCCCTTGCGCACCCTCGAACAAAATATTCTTTCCCTTGCGCACGGCGTCTTGAAGCATATGCGCGGTATCGGCGCAAAACGGGCGCATGCGCTGGGCGAATTTTTCGTAGGCATCAAAGATTTCCTCGAAAGAAAATGGTTCGGCCTGATAGAGTTTTTGCAGCAATTCGTTTTTTTCCTCGAGATTTTCTTTGAGTTTTTTTGCGAATGTTTCTCGATCGAGCAGATCGGCTATGCGTATGCCGGAGCGCGCGGCCTTGTCCACGTACGCCGGACCGATGCCCCTGCCCGTGGTGCCAATCTTGACGCAGGCCTTGCGTGCCTCGCGCAATTGATCCAATTTGCGATGATACGGAAAAATCAAATGCGCCAATTCACTCACGAACAGATTGCCCTCAACCGAGATGCCCTTCGCGCGCAATTGGTCGATTTCCGCAAGCAGCGCGGCGGGGTCCACGACCACGCCGTTGCCAATCAGGCAGATCTTGCCGGGCCGCAATATTCCCGAAGGAATCAGATGCAGAATAAACTGGTCGGAGCCAATTTTAACCGTGTGACCGGCGTTGTTGCCACCTTGATAACGCACGACATAGTCCACCTGTTCGGTGAGAACGTCGATGATCTTACCCTTGCCTTCGTCTCCCCACTGCGCGCCCACGACCGCTAGATTCATTGTGTACCTGAGGGAGCCGGGGGCCAGGAGCCGGGGACCAGGCTTCATTGAACGGGTACCGGGGGCCAGGAGCCGGGGACCAAGCGTCTATTGCAAATAATCCGGTCCCCGAATCCCGGTTCCCGATTCCCATTCGTCGTCCCCGACTCCCGGCTCCCGATCCCCGATCGTCACCATATATCAAGCGTCGAAAATCCCCAACGCGACAACCGCGCGCAGGGCCGAAGAGCGTCTGAAGAAATCGGCTACAGGCTCCAGGCCTCGGGCTTCGAC
>CAZOWS010000325.1:0-14616 GCA_964583365.1 uncultured Actinomycetota bacterium | reverse complement strand
GAATCGCTTGATCTTCCGATAGGCCTCACCGATGTTGAATTGCGCGCGCGGAGCAATGGGACTATACGGAGCTGTTCGCACGATGCTCTCAAAAATCTCTATGCTCTTGTCGACGGCCGGCAGCATGGATATGCCTAGAAGCTTTAATTTCTCGCCCGAGAGATAGAGATTGCCGATCTGATATTCGCGCTCCAAGATCTCGTTGAATTTTTTGTACGGTGGATAATTCTCGATGACCTTCTGATATTCCTTGAAGGCCTTGTAATATTCCGCTTTTTCTTCCAAGAGATGGCCAACCCAATATTGAGCGTCCGGCGCGATGCTCGACGCCGGGTATTGCTTGATCAGCTTGCGATACGTCGAGATGGCCTTAGTCATATCCCCAGCCTGTTCAAACGTCTGCGCCTGCTCGTAGAGAATCATGGCCGATTTTTTTTCAATGTTTTTTTCGCTAATCCATTTACCCGACTCCGGCGTCCACATCCACTCGGCGGAAACGACACCGTTGCCAGTCATTACGATCAGCATTGCTGCTATCGCGATCCACCCTCTGTTTCCCTTCATTGCCTTGCCTCCCTCTTTTCGAATCGTAGAACAATCGTATCAGCCCGACCAACTGATTTCTGTGTATTGTACCACCTTCGCGAGAAATGCGGGGACACAAACCCGTTGCACTCAGTTAACTAACTCACAGGGCTCTGCCTTCGGCGAGGGAATAGACTGGATAAGTCGTAGAAGCGTCTCGGTGTCAGCGGCATCGGTCAGATAAAACTTACCGTCGGCGGCCTGCATTTTCAGTTGGTGACAATTTGTCACCGACTCACTTCCCTCGTCTTTAAGCCTCTCTTTGAGCTTGTTCCAGTATTTTCGAGCCGTTTGGAAATTCGGTTGATCCGTCAAAGCTTGCACCACGTCCACAACTGAAAAATACCAAAGGTCCTTAACATCATCCCAATGGCGGCGAACGGTATTTTGATGAAAAAGGACCAGTGATTGCGATTTTTTCAAAGAATTTTCCTCCAATCTTCGGTGATCTTATTAGGGATGCGATTTAGCTCCGCTTTGTAAAATCGCCAGCGTGGTAAAAATCTATCCATCAGCTCCATAAATCGTTCATTGTGATGCCGCTCCAAGAAGTGAACCATTTCGTGGACAACGACATATTCCAAACACTCGCGCGGTTTCTTTGCTAGTTCGGTGTTGAGCCGAATACCTTTGGTGACAGGATTGCAACTGCCCCACCTGGTTTTCATCCGTTGCACGAAAAACCTTTCCACTTTCTCGCCGATAATCGGCTCCCATTTTCCAATCAGGGAAGGGACTGCTTGCTTGATCTGCTCGCGATACCATTCCTCCACCACAGCCTTTTTTTTCGCTTTACTTGTTCTCTTCCGCACGTTCAGAACCATGTGACTCTGGTTCAATTCTACCGATGGCGGCTGCTCGCTCTCGATCACGGTCAGCAGATAGCGCTGGCCCCAAACGTAGTGACTTTCCCGGTCAAGATACTCCAGGGGAATTTCACGCGCCTGTTCTTGTTTCTTCAGCTGCTGCTTCCTGATCCAACCGAGCTTGGAAATCGCAAACACGCGGATGCTGTCGAGGCTCATCCACACGGGCGCCGAGATCCTCACCTTGCCGGTCGGCGAATAAACGCTCAGATGGACGTTCTTGATGTCTTTTCTCGCAACGTCCACGGTGATACCAGCCAGGTCGATGGTCGTCGGCATTAGTATACTCTCTGCTGTTTGATGATTAGGAAACCCCGCTCGACTTCGCCTCTTGATCGGAATCCCAGAGTTCACGATAGGCCTCGACATAGTGCACCGTCGCGGTTGGGTTGATATAAAAATAGTAGCGACAGAGCTTTTTGTAGAGGCGGAGTGCGGGCTCGTGGCCACAAAAGCCTAGCAGGCCATCAAGGATACTCTCGATGTGGCGCGTGTCGGGGATGGGCGAACGGAGGATTGATTCCACAACCGGGGTGTATTCCTTTACGGCCTTTTGATTGATCAGACGGAGACTTGATGCGAGACCACGTATGGATTCAAGCATCGTGGCGTAGTCGCTCATGGCTGATCCTCCAGGGTTGTCTGGCGTCTGACGGCCTGCTCTCTGGCGTGCTCGATGGCTTGGTGGAGGCGAGTCTGGAGCAACTTCAGGGGCGGCAGTTCGGTGAGATATTCGCTGACGCGAATGGATTTAGCATCGAGTTCGAGAAGTTCCACCTGTTCAGCATCGGCTGCGGCACAGAGAATGAGGCCGACGGGGGATTCCTCGCCAGGGGCGCGTTCATGTTTGTCTAGCCAGCGAAGATAAAACTCCATCTGCCCGACATGAGCTGGCTGAAAGGATTCGAGCTTTAATTCCACGGCGACGAGTTTCCGGAGATAGCGATGGTAGAAGAGCAGGTCAAGATGGAAGTCGTCCTTGCCAACGCTCATGCGCTTCTGCCGGGCGACGAAACTGAAACCGGACCCCAACTCGAGAAGGAAGATCTCAATCTCCCGAAGGATGGCGCTCTCCAGATCACGCTCGCTGTAGACACCTTTCAGCCCCAGGAAATCCAAGAAGTAGGGATCACGAAAAACGGTATCGGGGGTCATGCGGCCATCGCGGAGATTGGCGATTCCAGCAGAAATCACCGCCTTCGTGTTCCTGGAAAGAGCCGTGCGCTGGAACAACATGCCGCCAATCTTTTGCCGCAAAGTCCGCACGTCCCAGTGCTCGATCCGGCACAGCTCAGCGTAGAAATCACGGGCGAGCGGGTCTTTGATGGGGAGGAGCGCATGAAAATGCGACCAGCTCAATTGTTGTGACAGCGTCACAACAATTCTTTCGTCAGCCATTGCCTCTGCAAAGCGCACCATGCGGGTGAGAGCTGAATAGCTGAAGCCGTCACCGAACTCAGCCGCCAGTTCTCGCGACACTGTCGCGAGAATCCGCTTCCCGTAGGCAGCCCGGCCATCCTGGAGATTCTCTTTCAACAAGCGCCGCCCCACATGCCAGTAGAGCAATGTTTGCGTGGCATTGGCCACGGTGGCGACACGCTGGCGTGCGGACTGAATGAGCGATCGAAGATCGGCGAGGAGGCTGGCTTCATCCACAACTGTCGACGTTCGCCTCATCTGCACAGCTGGCTTCGGCGGGGTGAAGCTGAGTTTTTGGGGTGCGGGCTTTGTTTTCTTCATGGCTGGAATCCCATTTTTTTTAGGTGCGCCCGGTCCCAATCCAAACATCAAAAGATTGCCATTACCGCCAAAATTCCGCGCAGCGCCAGGTTGGAATACACACCCGCGCCGATGTCGTCGAGCATCACGCCCCAGCCCCCGGGGGCATTCTCAAGCCTTCGCAACGGGAAAGGCTTGAAAATATCAAACACGCGGTTGAGCACAAAACCCAACCCCAAGACCGGCCAGGACACATGAGAAAATCCGAGCATGGTGACAAGAAATCCGGCCACCTCGTCCACGACAATGTGATGCGAATCCTTTTCTTTATACAGTTGTTCTGCGCGAGTGCTGATCGGCACGCCCACAAAAAAGACAAGCGCGAGCACCGCGACATGCAACCAAATCGAGTCCTGGACGAGCAAAAATAAAAGCAATCCCACGAACGTTCCCGCGGTCCCGGATGCCACGGGGCAATAGCCGACGCCGACCGAAACACCGGCCTTCACGCACCAGTCTTTAATTCGAGTGCTGTTCATGATTTTGCGTTTCCTTCCGCGCCCTCAAACACCTGGCGATTTTCCATCACGTAAAAAAATCCCGACAAAAGCGTAAGCCCCACGACCATAAGCATGGTCCAAAAAACCACCGAGTTGTACAGCATGTTGAAGCCATCTTGCCAAGCGACCCATCGCTCGGGGACCCGAACCAAAAATTCCTTGGCTGCATGGAAACTCAAGATCAGGCAAATCGCAAAAATCTGTGAAAAAGTCTTGTTCTTACCCCAACCCCCGGCTTTGACCAACACACCCTTGTTGAGCGCCAGCAGACGCAACCCCGTGATCAAAAATTCCCTGGAGATGATCAACACCACCATCCATGCGGCGACGCGCGTTTCGCGCAACGCGACGAAGCTGATGAACGCGGTCGAGATGAGATTTTTATCCGCGTGCGGTTCCTTCAGCCTCCCGTAATCGCTGTGGAACTTTTGTTCGCGCGCGATACGGCCATCCAGAATATCGGTGATGCCCGCAACGACAAAAACAATCAACGCGGCCGTGTAGGCGAAGGCAAAGGGGGAAAACAAAACACCCATAAAAACAAAACTCAACACGATGCGTAAAACGGTGAGCTGATTCGGAAGATTTAGCATAGCGCCGGCGCGAGCGCTACGGCTTCCAGATCGTAGGGCGCTGCGCGCGTGATTTTAACGCGCAACATATCTCCGATCTCTATGCCCTCGCCCGCGACGCGAACCGTGTTGTCTATGCCCGGACAATCGCCCTCGGTTCTAGCGATAAAGCCAGCGGAGTCGCCTGCAGGCCCATCCACGATCACTTCCATCTCTTGACCCACGCGCGCGACATTTCTCTCCATCGAAATTTTTTGCTGCGCGGCCATCACGCGCGCGCGGCGCTTTTTCTTAACCGCTTCGGGCACTTGCGCCTTCATGTTGTTGGCCGCAGTGCCCTCCTCGCGCGAATACGTAAAAACGCCGAGATGCTCGAAACGAACCGCCTCGACCTGCCGCAACAATTCCTCAAAGAGTTCGTCTGTCTCGCCGGGCATACCCACGATCAACGACGTGCGCAGCGTGAGACCCGGAATTTTTTCACGCATGCGCGCGATCAAGGCGATGGTCTCCTGCGCCCCCAGGCGCCTTCCCATTCCGAGCAACATCGCGTCGGTGAGATGCTGCACGGGCATGTCCAAATATTTGCAGACCTTGTCCAATTTCGCGATCGCCTCTATCAGATCCTCTGTCATGTGGGCCGGATAGGCGTAGAGCAAACGTATCCAGCGCAAGTCCTGCACGGCGTTGAGCCCTTCGAGCAAGGCGGCCAATCTTCTCTCGCCATAAATGTCGATGCCATAATCGGTCAAATCCTGGGCAATTAAAATTATTTCGCGCACGCCGTTGGCGACAAGTTTCTTTGTTTCTTCGACAATGGATTCGATCCTGCGGCTGCGAAACGCCCCGCGCAGGCGCGGGATAATACAAAACTTGCAGGGATTGTCGCAGCCCTCGGAAATTTTCACGTACGCGTAATGTTTGGGCGTCAGCTGCACGCGCGGGGTTTCGTGATCGGGCAAATACGTGGGCCTGCCTTGCTGCGCAATATGCTGAAATGGTTGCTCCGGCAACAGAGGATAATTTGCCTTCGCGGCAACCCTGCTCCACGCATCCGCGACTATTTCTCCAACCTTGCCGCATTCGTCGGGTCCCATGAACGCGTCCACTTCGGGAAGTTCCTTGGCTATGTCCGAGCGATACCTCTGCGCGAGACAGCCCGCGACGATCAAGCTGCGGCACACGCCTTCCTGCTTGTAGCGCGCTACAGCCAAAATCGCGTCTATGGATTCTTTTTTTGCGGATTCGATGAAGCCGCAGGTGTTCACGATGATGACATCGGCTTCTTGGGCCGTGCCGGCGCGGCCTATGCCCATTTTGCGCAATTGCCCCAGCATGACTTCCGAATCAATAAGATTCTTCGGGCAGCCGAGACTCACCATATGCGCCGTTTTTGGCAGTTCTATCGTATGCGTTTCCATCGTCATCGCGTCTTGATTATCCCCTCTTTGTTTATCACGAAAGTTTTTACTTCGCCCTTGTTGCCTATTTTGGTCAAGGGCTTGTCGTTCAACGTGAGTCGCACCGAACTGGCGCTGCCCACGCGCAAAAGAAATTCCCGTTTTGCTGTCCACTCCTCGTGATCGTTTTTCGCAAGTGTGCCTTCAAACAGCAATAAATTGTCGGCCTTCACGCGCACCCAAACCCTGTCCAAAGCCAGCACTTCCAAAGTCAGTCCATCCACTGCGGCCGCAACCCGCGAAGATTCAGCCGCCACGGGCGCAGCAACGGCAGCGGCAGGCGCTGAAACCGGTAGGACAACCGGCACAACCTGTGCCTTGGTCGCAACGGCTGTCTTAGCCACAGTCACGGGCGATAGCACCGTACCAACATCCTGAACCGGCCCGCGAAACACGCCGCCCCAAAATAATCCCGCCAACACAAGCCCCACGACAACTCCCACCACGATGCCGATCAAACGCTTGTTTATTTTCACGGGGTTTCTGTCTTTTCCCACCCACTCCGTCATCGGTGTCTCGGGCTTCACGGCCGCGACCGTCGGAATTACAACAGGCTTCTGCATTCTCTCTAATTCGTCCAGCGCCGCATTGCCAATGCCCAAAAATCCGGAATACGTTCGCACGAACGCGCGCGCGTAAATACCGCTCGGCAGCTTGGAGATTTCATCGGTCTCCAGCGCCGAAAGCACATGCGCGCTAATTTTTGTGTTCTTGGAAACGTCTTCAAGCGAAAGTTTCTTCGCCTCGCGCGCCTGCCGCAAAATTGTCCCCATCGATTCCATGCTTGTCTCCACGTTAGCCACTTAGCGACCGTCGGGGGCTTCGTCCATGCCCGGCATTTTCACAAGAATATCGCGCGCCTTGCTGCCGCGGGAAGCCCCCACTACGCCGCGCTCCTCCATCGTGTCGATCAGGCGCGCGGCCCTCGCGTAACCCACGCGCAGCCTGCGTTGCAACAACGACGCCGAGGCCTGCTGGGAGTGCAGAACCGCCTCGACCGCCTCGTCGTACAACTCGTCTTCCTCGTCCAAAGAAATATTCCCGGGCCCCTCTCTCTTGAGGGCTTCAAATATTTCCGGAGAATACACGGGCGAGCCCTGCGCCTTGATATATTGAATCACGCGATGAATCTCGGGATCACTGACCCAGGTGCCCTGGGCGCGCACCAGTTTGGACGTGCCGGGCGGCAGGTAGAGCAAATCACCTTTCCCCAGTAATTTGTCGGCCCCGTTGGCATCCAATATCGTGCGCGAGTCCACTTTCGAAGCAACCTGAAACGATATGCGCGCGGGAAAGTTAGCCTTGATGACACCCGTGATGACGTCCACGGAAGGCCTTTGCGTTGCCAAAATAAGGTGAATGCCGACCGCGCGCGATAATTGCGCCAGGCGCGTGATCGCGGTTTCAATATCCTGCGGCGCGACCATCATCAAATCCGCCAACTCGTCGATCACGATCACGATATACGGCAGCGTGGACGGAATAGGTTCCGGCTCCTCCGATTCAGGCTGCCCATCAGGGCCCACCTTGGTATGAGCATCTTGGGCGGGCCGCATATTGCGCGACTCTTCCTTGTTCGGTCTGTTGTTGAATCCTTCAATATTACGCACGCCGACCTCGGCCAAAATCTTGTATCGCTTCTCCATCTCGCGCACCGCGTAATACAGCGCGGCGGAAACTTTCTTGGGATCCGTCACGACCGGCCCCAACAAATGCGGGATATTGCGGTAATTGGATAACTCCACCATCTTGGGGTCCACCAACAGCAGCTTGCATTGCTCGGGCGTCAACGTGTAGAGAATGGAGAGAATGATGCTGTTGACGCAGACAGTTTTGCCCGATCCCGTGGAACCCGCGATCAGCAAATGCGGCATGTCGGCCAAATCCGCGACAATGGGCTTGCCCGAAACATCCTTGCCCAGCGCGAGCGGGATTCTAGCCTTGGATGTCTCGAATTCCTCGGACACCAACAGCTCCTTGAGGCTTACCATCATGGACTTGGCATTCGGAACCTCAATACCCACGGCCGCTTTCCCGGGAATCGGAGCCACGATGCGAATGCTGGCCGCCTTCATGGCCAGCGCGATGTCGTCGGATAAAACGGTAATCCTATTGACCTTGACTCCCGGCGCGGGCTGCAATTCGTAGCGCGTTATCACGGGACCGCGATGCACTTCCACGACCTCGGCCTCGATGCCAAAATCGCGCAGCGTGGCTTCGAGAATTTTTGCGTTCAATTGCAAGTCTTCCTTCACGTCGTCTTCTTTTACCTCGCGCGGTGTTTCCAACAGTTCCAACGTCGGCAAATGGAATGTCCCTGGCTTAGCGGGTAGCGGCTGAATTTTTTGCGCGCCGGTAGCGGAGGGCTTGACAGCGGTATTTTCTTTGGGCTTGGCGGATGACCTGAAAAAAGTAGGCAGTGTTTTTTTAACCGCAGAATTCGCAAGCGTTCCCGTATGCAGCACAGGTGGCAAATTTTTTCTCCACAGCACGGCCTTTTCGGCGTCCGCGTTTTTGTCGGGCTTGTACAGTCTAGCCGCGCCGCTCGCTATGCGCCGCGTACGAGGCAGAACTATCCATCGTAGTCCCAAAAAAAACTCTCTACTATTGTGGAAAATATTTGCCCACGGAATGTTGAAAAACAAAATTCCCGACATGATCCACAGCGGGACAAGCAGGAGCAAGGCTCCTTTGCTGCCGATGTAGCGCGCAAGTATATCGCAGGCAATGCGCTGGCCCACAATACCCCCCGGATTGGGAATATTTAAGCTCTTGTCCCAGCCGGCAAAACAAGTCCAGGAACCGATGGAGAACAACAAAGCGGATAGCGCGACAAAAGCAATTCCCATCGCGGACTTTTTTCCAAAATGTGGAGCATCCTTGGAAGTAAAAGCCGCGATGCTAATCATGCCGGATATCAGCGGCAGTAGATAGGCAGCAATGCCGAATGAAAGCGTGAGCGCAAATGCAATCCATGCGCCGAAAACACCAGCATAATTCTTTGCTGGATTATTGACGCGCGTGGTGAAATACGCCACGTCGTTGGGATCGTAGGAAAAAAGAGAAAAAGCCAGAAACAGCGCGAACAGGAGGAACAAAACTCCTGTCCACGCTGCCTTCTGGATAACGGAATTAGATGTCTTTAGCAACATGGCAAATCCCGGCGGCGCCGAACTGCGCCTTACTTCTTGGCGGTAGCCAAGTCTTCCAACGCAGCCTTCCGACTGAGATTGATCCTACCGCGATCGTCTATCTCGGTAACCTTCACCATGATCTCGTCGCCAACCTTGGTGATTTCAGACACCGTCTTGACATGATGTTCGGCCAGCTTGGAAATGTGCACGAGCCCTTCTCTACCGGGCAGAATTTCCACGAACGCGCCAAAGTCCACCACGTTCTTGACTATGCCCTTGTAAATCTTGCCGACTTCGACATCCGCGGTGAGCCTCTGTATCATCTCCACAGCCTTGTCGGAATTCCCCTGAGAGGGACAGGCAATGTGAACACTACCGTCGTCTTCGATGTTGATTTGCACGCCGGTCTCTTCCACGATTTTCTTGATCATTTTCCCGCCGGGTCCGATCACGGTGCCGATCTTATCCACGGGAATGCGAATCGTGATAATGCGCGGAGCGTAAGCAGAAAGCGCTTCGCGGGGCTTGTTGATCGTCTTGAGCATTTCCGAGAGAATATGCAAACGCCCTTCACGCGCTTGTTCCAGCGCGACGCGCATGATGTTCTCGGTGATGCCCTGCGTCTTGATGTCCAATTGGAACGCGGTGATTCCTGCGCGCGAACCGGACACTTTAAAATCCATGTCGCCGGTCGCATCTTCCGAGCCGAGAATATCCGAGAGCACGACAAACTTATCGCCTTCCGATACCATGCCCATCGCAATACCGGCCACGGGCGCCTTGATCGGAACACCGGCATCCATCAGCGCCAGCGTGCCGCCGCAAACCGATGCCATCGAAGACGAGCCGTTGGATTCCAAAATATCGGAAGTCACGCGCACGGTGTAAGGAAACATTTCCGAGGAAGGCATGATCGCCGCCAAAGACCGCTCGGCCAAAAATCCATGTCCGATTTCACGACGGCCAGGACCGCGATTCGGGCCCGTCTCGCCGACGCTAAAATGCGGAAAATTGTAATGCAGCATAAAGCTCTTGCGCGTTTCCCCGTTCAGACTGTCGGACTTTTGCTCATCGCCCGCGCTGCCCAACGTTGCAATCGCCAATGCTTGGGTTTCACCGCGCGTGAACAATGCCGAGCCATGCGTGCGAGGCAAAATGGCAACTTCGCAGGTGATGGGCCGAATATCCTTGGGCCCGCGACCATCCGACCGAACGCCCTTGTTCAAAATCATTTTTCGCGTGACATCCCGCTCCAACTCGTAGAACGCCTGCGTCAGCATCCCGTCTTTGGCCTCGGGTTGCTCGGCTTTGATGGCGGCCACGGCTTCGTCGTGCAGGACTTGTACCTGATCCTGTCTCTTCTGCTTTTCTTTGATCGCGACAGCGGCTTCCAGTTTGGACCGCAGCATCTTGTCCATTTGCTTCTCGATAGCCGCGTCCACCAAGAACAGAACGGGCATGCGTTTCGCCTTGCCGCATTTGGCGCGCAGCGCTTCCTGCAACGCGACGATTTGCTTGATCGCGTCATGCCCCGCCAGCACGGCCTTGATCATAACGTCTTCGTTGACTTCATGCGCGGAACCCTCGACCATCGTCACGGCCTTGGCCGTACCCGCGATGATCAATTCCAAATCGCTTTTTTCCAATTGGGCGTACGTGGGATTGATCACGAATTGCCCTTCGATGAAGCCTACGCGCACGCTGGCCGAAGGACCATCGAAAGGGATGTCCGACAATACCAGAGCGGCCGAGCCGCCTATCATCGCCAGCAGATCCGGATCATTTTCCGTGTCCGCGGACAACACGGTGGAACTGATTTGCACTTCGTTCAAATAACCTTCGGGAAACAAAGGCCGCAGAGGTCTATCCACAAGACGCGCCGTCAAAATTTCTTTTTCGGTCGGTCGGCCTTCGCGCTTGATATAACCGCCGGGAAACTTCCCTGCCGCGGATGTCTTCTCGCGATAATCCACGCTAAGCGGGAAAAAATCCTTGCCTTCATCCGGTTTAATCGGAGATACCACCGCCACCAATACGACGGATTCGCCGTACTGTACCGTTACTGCTCCATCGGCCTGTTTGGCCATTGTGCCTGATTCTATCGTGAGAGTTCGTCCCGCTAGGGGGAGAGATACGCTATGTGCTTGTCCCATGAAAATTCTTTACTCCTACTTTCTGAGGTTTAATTTCTTGATGAGTTGTTGATACCGTTTGGATTCGGTTTCGCTGAGGTAATCCAAAAGCCGTCGGCGATGCGCAACCAGTTTGAGCAAGCCCCTACGCGAGTGATGGTCTTTCTTATGAACCGCCAAATGCTCGCTCAACACATTGATACGCTCGGTCATAATGGCAATTTGCACATCGGAAGATCCCGTATCCCCTTCGTGAAGCTGATGTTTCTTCAAAACTTCTGTCTTTTTTTCTTTGGTTAACACCTTTTTTCTCCTCTTGTTGTGAAATGCTTAAGCCAAACCGTCGTCGGTGACTCGGACAGTCTCGCCGTGACGGAGTAGTATAAACGATTGCACTTCTTTAGCAAGCAATATTTAAGTTGCTGGATTAAAGGATCTTACGGGAGAGTATCGTCTTCGCATTGCTCACGTCACGGCCGATTTGCGAGGATAGCGCCTCGGGACCAGGAAATCGCTTCTCCGCGCGCAGACGCCGGACAAAAAAGACTTGCAGCCTCTTGCCTACGAGCCCTTTCTGAAAATCCCAGATATGCAGCTCCCAGCTTTTCTTCGCGTCGCCAGAATTTTCGAACGTAGGGCGCAACCCGACGTTCAGCACTCCTGGCCGCAAACCTTTAGCCGCGCCGGCGACAAAAACCGCGTATACGCCGTTGGGCAACAGAACATCGTTCTCCATACAGATGTTTGCGGTCGGATACCCTAGAGTTTTGCCGACACCCCTACCCCTCTCCACTGTCCCGACCATGGAATAAAAACGACCGAGCAGTTTTTTGGCCTGTGCGAGTTTGGCTTCGGCCAGCAATTTTCGCGTAGATGTGCTGCTCACGATCGCCTGATCGCGGCGACTGGGCGAAAAGATGCGCAACCTGAAACCCAAAGACAGGGATAGCTTTTTTAATAGACCGAGATTCCCCTCGCGATTCCTGCCAAATGCAAAATCGTATCCCACGCACAATTCGCGCATGCCCAAACGCGCGATCAAATAGTCCTTCACGAAGGATTCGGGAGCAATACGCGAAAATCTTGCGTCGAATCGCACGACAATGGCGCGATCCAATCCGATGGCTTCAAATAGTTCTAGTTTTTGAGACGTCGTACTTATCAGCGGCACATGCAAGGGCTGCCGTATGACATCTCTCGGATGCCTCTCGAACGTAATCGCAATCGCGTGGGCTTTAATCCTTCGCGCATCCCGAATCGCCGCGCGCAGGATTTTTTGATGCCCGTTGTGCACACCATCGAACATCCCGATAGTGACAACAGAAGTCCCTCGTTGCTTCGCGAGAGAATGGAAGATTTGCATGGAAGGCAATATAGCAGACCGGCCATCCCTTAAAAATGGGCAAATGCTTCTACTACGGGATAGATTTCAAAGTTTCATGAAATCCAATGCGCCTTTTTGGTTTCTCCATAGGCGGCTCCATCAATCGCCTGATCGCCTCAAAAACAGCACTAAACTGAGTGTCGTATTTACTTTCTAGATCTTGAAGCTTCAGAGCAAGTTCCTTGTGAGAAGCCAAGAGATCCCGTAATCGCACGAAAGCCCTAACAACCTACAAACTGGCTCTAACAGCCACAGCGCTATTCAAAACGCTGGCCAGCATGATTGCCCCGTGCTCCGTGAAGGCATACGGCATATTGGGGGAATACTTGAGGGTCTGGAGGTGGTCGCAATTTGCGACCACCTCTGCTTTCTCCTTGGTAGTTAGCTGGAACATGAAATCTTCAGGGAAGCGCTCTTTGTTACGCTTGACTTGCTCGTTGAGTCTTTTTGTTGTCACCCCGTAAATTTCCGCCAAATCGCTGTCGAGCATTACCTTCCATCCTCGGATAAGAAGAATGCGCCGTTCGATGCGTTCGACCTGTATAAGATTTGTTATCATGGCGGTGGGACCATTCTGATCCAGCTAAAACGAATCGGCAAGTTTCAAGCAATACAATGAATAGAATTTTTTATGGCATCGTTGTAATGGGCATTTAATAAAAGTGCAGGGACGATGAATGCTCTATAATGATTGCTTCGGAGGTGCCCATGAAAAGAATTCCTATCTCTCTGTGGTCGGCTGTACTCCTTGTCTCGTTAATGGAGTCGCAAGCGTTGGCCGCAAACGAATGCCCGCCATCCTCGTCGTCATCCAGCTCGGAATCTTCGTCGAACACCACCGTTCAACCCTACACCATCGAAATGGCGAAGGTGAATCACTCTGCAGATCCGCTGGTGCAGCTACCGAATGATCCGGATGGTCGCAGCTCCATCACAATGTACACGGAGTTTGAAACACCCTCCGGCGTGGCAGCTTCCCTGGACGAGCAGTGCAAAACATTCCTGGCGGCACTCCCTGCAACATCGGGCCATGCAACGCTAAAGTCGTCGCCTTCCGGTCAATTCTTTTTGAACGACGGCGCAAGCAATAAAGATGCGCCTGTAGTGTCTAGCGGCCCTCAAGTTTTCGCCAAGCCCACTACCATTAAAAAGGTGTTGGGACCGGATGGGAAGCGATCCGTTGTCATCGGAACGGACCATGGCGACACTGTTATCGAATGGCCTCCCATCGACGACCCTGTTTTCGTGGACAATCCGTTTCGCAATCCCAAAATATTTGTGCCCAATGAATCCGAGGTGGGCAAGCCAGATGAACGCAAAACGGTCGTAGCCTACTGGGACAGGGCCTGGAAGAACTTCCAGTTGTTGCAGGGTTATTTGCAGCAATTGTTGAACAAAAGAGAACGGCTGCTGGCGGGTCTTACATCGGCCGGTGAAACAGGCAACGACAGGCAAACAACAGCCTTCGGTTTTGAGCTTTTCGATCTGGATCAGAAAATCACGGGAGTCACGGGGTCGCTCAACAACACCAGCGACTTCCTGAATAAATTCGGGAAACTCAAAGACAAATCTTAGAGCCCCTAGAATGCAGTTACCGCTTTGCTTTGCGGTGAATTCGAGGGACAGACACCGTAACCCGATCTTTCACGATTAATTAGGGGTTCCGGTGTCTGTCCCTCGAATTGCACATCTTCCATAGCCTTTTTTATCCACTCATCATGGTTCTTCATCGTTTACACCGGTCACTTCGCGTATAAAACTGCGCCCTTGTGCATGATTTCATAAATAAAAGGGTCACCGAGATCGGCTCGTCTCGCCATTTGTTCGGGGCTGTACACAATCAGGTCTATCGGGAAGGGACGAGGGAAAAGCGTCATGTCAATTTGCCTGGCTAGCTGCCGTGTATTCATCGTCTCCTTGACCACAAGCAAATCAACATCGCTGTCGGGTCCCGGAATACCCCAGGCCCAAGAACCAAAGAGAATGATCTTATCAGGCCGAAATTTGTCGACGATTTTTTTGATGACTTCGTTGATTTTTTTTGATCGATATTTTTAGTCATAGAAACAATATGATAGCATATCTAGTCTCCCCTATGCGGCCTGATCCAACAGGTTTTGATTAGGAATGCTCTGGTTGAGTGCGCCTCCTGGTTTGTCTGCCTTTGGTTGCGCAACCTCAACCTGCAACGCATCCCTAAGCGT
>CAZOWS010000324.1:0-7036 GCA_964583365.1 uncultured Actinomycetota bacterium | reverse complement strand
GGTGAGTGAGAATCAAGGTAAACTTATTCTGCGCAGTGGCAATGGGGGGCATCAGCCCAAAACTTTCAGTATTCAAGAAGTGAGCGATCGGGTGTATGGGGCATACAAAGTTGTTACCGCTGTATTGACATCTGAAGATGGCGCACATGCCTTGAGCGTGGTCCAGCTTTGGGAGGATAAGCCTAATGGAAAGCTTGTTGACCAAGCGCTATTGGGCTCTGAGAGTGTGCCTATTGTTCCGCGCAAGAATTATACGGGCGTAAAAATTGTAGCCAACGGTGCTGAGGCGCGACCGGATCAATTGCATTTCATGCCGCAGGAACAGGCGGGACCTGATCCCATGCACGCTTATTATCGTTCCCTGCATGAGATCTTTGGGACAAGGCCAGGGCTGCAACCTGCTCCGGGTATTTTACAAACTCTGAATGCGAGTGGACACATTGCACAACTTGTTCAATTGCCGAATGGTTCCCTGGAAGTGAAAATCAATGGAAGAGAAGCTAGTATCCCAATTCGAATGCCTAGCAATCCAGGAAGAGTGCGTCTGATCGAAGCACCCTACCCGAATCAAATTCGAGTGGAAAGCGAGCCAGGCGGCGCATATCAAGTAATTGATTTGCCTTCGGGCAAGGTTGTTGTCCCCATGGCGGGATTGGATTTCTTTCAAACCGATCGTTACACGCTTAGCGTTATCCCTCGCGGCGGGAAAACTTCTCAACCCTGCTTGCTCGATAATAATTCTGCGACCTCTGCAGTAAAACGTTTCTCTCTTAAATCTGGAAGCAAGGTTTATCAATACAACTGCAGGGATTATCAAATTCGGTTGGCGACTTTGGCGATGTACCAAACAGTGCGTGATTCCAGCCCTACTCGCGGGTATACCAATCCTTTTGGTCATACTACATACTTCTTTGGAACGCATGAAGTCGAAGAACGATCGATAGTCGTGGCGCAGATCTATGATAAAGAGGGAAATTTCTTAGAGCAAGCTGTCTTGGAATCTAACCCTAACGATCCGCAATTCCCCAGCTTCATTAATGTTTTGGGACCAGCCAATGATTTGAGGCCCGATCTTATTCGCTTGTCGCCTTCGCCGACGGTTTACGGCTTTACCTATCTTCGCACTTTGATGGAGGTATTTCCTGGTAGGCCTGGGTTGAATCCCCCTTCATGGGTTACGGATTCCTTTCAAATTCCAGAAAACCGTGCCGTTGTGGTCAATTTAAGAACATCCGATAATGGCACGCAGGATATAGTTGTTACCGATGCGCGCAAAGTTGCAGCGGTGGTTTTACCTCTTCCAGTATCAGGTCTTAATAATTTTGCAGCCATACCAGGGCAACCCTCGCTGCTAAAAATCTCGAATTCGGATGAGCAAATAATCTTCGACACGGAAACAGGCAACTCTTTTGTCGATGCAGGAGGATTTCGATTCCCTCAGATGGAGAAATATTTCTTTAGTCAAAAAACAGGGGATACGACAACTTCTTCTTTATTCATTCATGACCTTACCTTAGGAGGACAGCGTTTCCCCGTCGACGTGAAAAGCATGTTTAGTATTGCCTACAACAACATCGGTAAATATCGGATCCCCATAACAACGATCACATGGGATAACGGGCGGGGCATGATGACGATTGCGCGGATCTATGATGAAGCGGGGAAATTGCTAAAAGAAAGAGTATTGGGTCCTGATACAGAAGATTTCGCCGGGGTATGGGCGGTGGGCCCTAATACATCGGCGCATATACAATTACCCAGCGTTGCTCTTGCGCCTATCAAGAGAGGTGAAAATTCTACCATTGTCCCAGACATGAGCAAAGTCGTGGACCAATCCTTACGTATGCTTTTTCCGGGATTCCCGAATCTCCCGGCCATTGGATTGCTTCAACAATTAAATATTCGGGTTGGAGATCAGGATGCCGTTGCCAAACTCATAGGCACGGATACGACGGATGGAGTGGTGATAGATATTCGACTGTACCCACCCATCAAGGTCGGGGTAGGCACCTTTAGCAGTTCTTACACGATGCAATACGAAGCGGACAAACCGGGGCAAATCACTATTACCGTAGACGGTGACAAGAAGCGATTCCTGGATTTGGCATCAAGGCAGATGCTGTTATGTCCGGCCATGAATGTTCAAGTGAAGGGTCGTGAAGCCGTCGCCTATCTTTTGGCATCGGGAGAGTTGTCTTTAAAATATGTCTCGGACGGTGCGCAAGTATTTCCTCCAATGTCTTTGCGGCTTGGGACACTAGGAAATTCTTATGCACTAAAAATGGATAAAAATAGTTCGAGCCAAATGTCTATCGTTGTTGATGGCAATAGAAGAAAAATCTTTGATCTCAACTCCGGGCAATTCATGATTTCGGTGGATACCGTTAATCTATACGACACGGGGCCCCATGTGTTGTTTCAGGAATGGGATAAAGGTATTGAAACGTACAATAGAATACTCATTAAAAAATACTATTTTGGCTCCGAGCTCTGGATGCTCACTACGCCGCGGCTTGTGCAGGAATACCCTGTGCGGAGGATAAGTTTTGGATCCTACAATGCCGTGATGTTTACCTTGGGGCTTGATCCGGATGCAGCAGGATATAGAGGAGGTAGCTTTTCACTCCATATGGCAGTTGTGCAACTTTACGACCGACAGAGTGGTGCTTTACTAGGGCAAGTTACGCGTGATGTTACGCCTGAAACTCGTTTCGAAGCGGATTGGGGAACAGTGATTCTGCCGCCCGAGAGCACAGACAGGCCGGAAATGATTCGATTCCGTAATATAACCAATGGATCTGTTGAGTTGCGATCCATGCCAGAACTTTTTCCAAATTATATCCCCTTTATCCAATCACAAAATGTTGCGTTGGGCACTACGTCTGCAGTTGACGTTACGGCTACTACCAGTGGAACGAGATTAGCCGCGGTAGATTCCAAGTCTCTGCGCGTGATCGATGGGGCATCGGGGAAAACGCTTAATACTATTCCGTTGTCTAGAACGCCATCTTCCGTCGTATTTACCCAAAATGAAAATTTTGCTTTGGTCGGCATGCCCAATACCACCGTGCTCGTTAATCTACAAACAGGGGAAGAGATAACCTTCGAGGAGAGCCTACCAAAAGTCGGATCAGAGGACAGGAAACCCACAAAACTGGTGATGCATCCCGATGGCAAATATGTTTACGGCATAGCTGGGAAAGAATTGTTTGTAGCGGATATCAGCAATCCGTCCCAAATGCGAACGATCCGGCAGAGAATCGCGTGGAATATCAGTAATCATGTTTCCAATCTTGAGATTAGCCCTGATGGATTGCATGTTTTCTTAATCGAGCCCAAAGAAGGGGCGTTCGGCGGGAACATTATCAAGATAGATCTGATAAAGCCTGACTCTCTTGATTTCCAGAATGCGGCACCATGGAATGACAAAACCATTTTTAAGCTCGTGACGTATTGGCCTGCGGGTAAGAACTTCAATAATCCCGCAGCAATGAAATTAGCGAGCCATGGGGGCTCACAATTGGGGGTTGCAGATGTGGGCTTAGCGAGCGCGACCGATGCCATAGTTGTTGGACCGGCAGAGAATTTTGGGGATGAGACAACGAAGAGAATAGATTTGAAATTTCGTGGTCTAAAGGATTTCGCACTCGTGAAATTTTCGGGTGGGAATTACATTGTGGCTGTCGACGATCAGCAAAGATGCAGGGTTTTTGATATCCGGTCCAAGTTGGAAGTGGCATCCGAGAAACTTGCTCATCCACTACGAGCCATCAAAAGAGTAGGTAAAGATCCCAGGAAGGTGATTTTTGTGAATGAAGATGGAACAACTTCTTTCCTGGATTTGGAGCAAGCGGTCAGGGCCCTATTGGCAAAACCCAAGCCGACGTCTGCTGCAAAGGCTGTTTCTTACGGTTTACGTTCGAGTTTGCCGCAAACGGGAACAGCAGCTCCGATGAACATGGCGCAGGTAGGGGAGACGTTGCAAAAATTCTCACGTGCGCAAGATCTTTTAGAATGCCAATTGTAACGAGGGAGGCATCATCTTTTGATCAAGAAAATGGTTTCTGCTTTTTTAGCCGTATTAATGCTGGTGGGGATGGTGTTACCTCCTCAAAGTCTAGGTCTTGCTCCGTCCTCTGAAATAGGATCACTAGCGGATTTTTGGAATGACGTGGAGCTGATTAGACGGCCCATTAAAAAAGGTCTTTATGTCCGCTTCGATCTTGGTGTGCAAGCCACTGGATATCAAGAAATCGGGAAAGGCTTCGATGCTGCTGTTCGAGGAGAAGTTCTAAATCAACTCAAGTCTAAATGGAAAGAAGTAGAATCGGTATTCCGCATGCGTTACCCCCAGGCTTTAGAAGTTCGCACCGAGGTATTTCTCTTAGATTCCTTTTACCCGCATCTATTGTCCCTTAAGGAAAGCGGTCGTAATTGGGAGACGAGATATGTTGCGAAAGTATTGGATATTCCTGCCAGAAAATTGAAGATCTATGTAACGATAGGCTTATTTTTAGATCCCCGAGCCACGCCAGATCGGCTGGCGCATGTATTGGCTGAAAATATGGGGTTGTCGAAACCCAGCACACTCACGGATTTTGATGTAATGATAGCCGATGATATCGAGCGTGCTAAAGCCGTTGCGGCCCTCCAAAAATCCTCCCGCTATGACGAGATAGCTCAACAACCCCATATCCGGCGCGATGGTGAGGCCATGGCACAAGGCAAACATCATGATCTTTGGAAATCAGAGGAAACAGCGATTGCCACGGTACGCAAGAGAATACAAGATGTTCGCCCGGATCTATGGACCGCATATGAAACCGTGAGAAGGCAACTGAAGGCGGGACAAATACGTTTAGCAGATTATCCGCCGGAGCTTTTGAAAGTTCTGGCCGCGTTTTATGCGATCACGTATAAAGATTTTATCAATCCGGATGGAATTGCGCTTTGGGCTGCGGGGCACCCAGAAGTGGCCACGTTTTTTCCTACCTACGGCATGGCCTTGGTGAAGAGTTTCCCCGAGCTGGATCTGAATCCCGTGTTGTTCTCCGACAGCGGGGCATACAAAAATGTCCCCGATGCGATCGGGGCTGTTCATTACCGATTTGCCACGGAGCACCCGGAGCTGTGGCGTTCTTACGTAGAAATACTTAAAAAATTACGGGCAGGGACAATACGCCCGGACACATTCTCTTTGGAAATGATAGCCGTGCATGACGCAATGGCCAAAATACGAAAAGACCAATTCGAGGCCACCCATCTGAAGACCTTGATTGAACATCCCGAACCATTTGGTGGATCTCATTTGCGTGCTCTCATGGAATCCTTTCCAGGCATAGGACTTTATCCGCCCAGCTTGGATCAATATGAAAACAAATGGGCGATACGTGACCATGGTGTTGCGGAAGTCAAGCTTCGCCTAGCGCGATTCAAACCGGAGCTTTGGGCAAAGACCCTACGTGTGCGCGAAGCAATTAGAACAGGCAAAATCGATATCCAAGATTATTCTCCAGAAACAATAGAAGTGATGCAGGCCTATTACGACTTGACCTGGAATGATTTCGCTATGGAAAATGCGATGGGCCTGAGGCAAATCATGGAAGCGGATGAGGCTCCTTACTGGCAGCGAAAGCGCAGCAGCATGCTCGCAGATATTTTGCCGGAGTTTCCATGGACGCCGATTGGTTTTCATGAAAAGAATTGCTGGCGAGAGGACCGAAACATCGCTTCGGAGATGCGCTTTAAGATAGCTAAATTCAATCCTGAGCTTTTTAAAAAGATTCGAGGCATAGAGAAAAAAGTGCAATCAGGGGAATGGAACGTGGATGATTTTCCATCTCCCTATATTCAGGTTGTCGACGAAATCGCCCAAACCCTGGTGTACGAGTGGTTCAATGCCCATCTTAGTCGAGGCGCTATTACGGATACTGCAAAGCCTGGCGTAAAACGTTCGACTTCGGATATTCTGAGAATGACTTTTCCCGATCTCCAACTCAATCCTGTGGCATTGATGGCGGCTGGAGCCTGGGGTGACATCGTGCAGGCCCCTCGGGAGGTGCGGTTTCGATTGGCTCGCAAATTTCCCGATCTGTGGGAGGCCTATCGATGGGTATCCAAGCGCCACCTAGATGGAAAAATAAAGGTTGGCGATTTTCCTCCCGAATGGATGTACGTCATCGAATCCATGCATCGCTTAAAGGGCCCTCTTTTGAAATCCGCGCAAGACGGTTTAGGCTTGGAGGGGCCGTTGCGAAAGGATCGTCCTTCCGCATTTAATGCGGATCCGTTCACACTTTTAAAAATGAGTTTTCCTGAAATCCCATGGTTCATCGCAGAGTATTCTCAGGGCAAAGTTCAAGGCGATACGGAAGAAGAAGAACTGTTAGCGCTTTATCGCAAGTCCAGAGAATCTGCTTTGGGGGAAGCTGCGGTTGGGTGGACAGTCACGGAGTTCCAGAGTCATCAGGATCGAATCATCCTGAAGGAGGGAAAGAAACTGGAGGAGTTGGATCCATTTCATCAAAAATTGGCCCGGGCGGGCGTGACCGCAGCGGATGTGGCTTCCTTGCAGGGTTTTCTGAAATCCCTGCCTGTTCTTTTGGTCAAAGATCGCAATGTTGCCGATTGTTTTTTAGTGCATTTTGAAAACCGATTGCAAGACGATAAAAAAGGTCTTGCCCGCATTCTCTATGCCTTGTGGCAATTCGATGCTGCGCGGTTTCAGAGTTTTCTCAAAGCCATGTTCGTGATGGACCCTTATCACCGGTCTTCTTTCCGCTACGTTTTTCCGCTGATACCCGAGGCTGCGTTGGTCGTTCCCATGCTCAAAGATCCTAAAAATAGAGAGATGCTTCAAAGTTGGTTGGCCAGAAAGAAGCCCCAGCCGGTGATCTGGGAACCCAAACGCGCTGCTGTAGTGGAAGCATCGGCCTGAGAACATGGGGCGTCAGAGCATTGTTGACAGCACAAATGCAGTTTTGTTAGCGTATTGGGCATGAAGCGCTTTCTTGCAACGGTTTGTTTTTTTCTTTTG
>CAZOWS010000323.1:0-4451 GCA_964583365.1 uncultured Actinomycetota bacterium | reverse complement strand
CATCCTGAGCGAAGCGAAGGATCTTGTTTGTATACAACGTAGATCCAGGCATGACCCTTAAGAGTTTACTGAAAGATCCGACGAAGAATTTTTAGAGAACATACCTTTTTGCTTTAAGCCTTGTACAAACCGGTGATCTGATCCGCGCTTAAATACTGGCTTGGGTCACCTTCCTTGATTCTCTTGATCATGCCTACATCTCGAAGATCTTCCAATTTTTCTGCTATCATGTCTTTAATGCAATTCGAAAAATCCTTGTGATAGTACCGAAGAACTACTCTTAACATCACTTCTTCCCTTTTATTGAATCGTACGGTTTTGACGCTCATGATTTATAAATACCTCCCCTCGGCCCGATGTCTTCGACGTAAATGTTAGTCTCATCCATGTGAAATAGGGCCCGGTATGTTCTTACCCTCAAGCGGTAGTAAACGTAGGGTCCCTTGCTCATTAACTTTTTGATGTCAAAAAGCCTAAAATTACGACTTCTATCAAAGCTCTCAAATGCATCTCTACAATCTATCCAAACCTCTTTGGGAAGACGATGCTGCTTAATTTTTTTAGCAATGAGCTTGCTGTAGGAGACCATCGGGCGATAATGGTATTACATTGTATTCATTATTTCAATAAAATTGATCTTCCCAATGGTATAGACCACTCTCGACGGGATTGCGCGTCAGTTCAATAACACGCGGTCTTGAAGGATCGCGCGTATGCGCGGGACTTGCTTAAGCAAATCTTCTTTGGTTTTAATCGGGATGAAGCGTTTGTCGGTATCTATCATCAGATAGACTGGAGACCTGCCTGTATCCTCGAGATACAGCCTCGTCAATTCGCCCAGCAACTGTTCCTCCTGGGCCAGCACAAGTTTGCCGATGCCTTTCACGTCCACTTGCTTGAGCACGGTATGGGATGGCACTCGCTGGCGTACTTGCCGCACGCGCCCGGCAAGATCTTCATCGGAAAGGGTTTTTACCTCCGCCGCCGTCAAACCAAAAATTCGCAGTATGCGGGAAATTCTAATCCAATACGTGGCCGTGTTGAATTGAACGACTTGCGCCGCGTCGAAACCCTTCGGCAACGCGAACTCCTCCAACAGCACTGTCCCCTGCCCATTCAACAGCACGGGAATGCCACCCCGGTCGCCAGGCTTTTTCCTGGCCACTTCCACGATCAAGTCTTCCGGCCCATTCGCGAGCATTCCAAGAATCGCGGGCTCCACGGTCGCGGCCAAATTATCGATGTTCGAAATTTGCAGGAATTCAACGCCCGCATCCATAAATTGCGCGATCGTGCGCGTCAACACCAACGCAGCAACCGCGTCGAAATGCCCGGCCGGGGCCCATTGCAAATCCGATTGGGCCGAATCGGTAGGTTGGAAAAAATCCCCCTCTTTGCCCTGAGCCAATTCCATATTCCGCTGCAATGCCGTTCTCCCTCCCCCCTTGAGGGGGAGGGCCGGGGTGGGGGGTAAATGTGAAAAATATTCCTCAAGATCCACTCTACTAGGAATTTTCCGCCGCAACACGGACTGCACATACGTAATAATTTGACTTTTATCCATACCAAACCCATTGTTATCATCAAGAAATTTTTGCGTGATGGGATCCGTCATCGGACTATTCATCAATCCGTACAATATTTTCCCGCCGTGAGTCTCGGAAACCCAACGCACATGCGCGATCTTCAATTCAAGAAAAGTGCGCTTGCGGCCCGAAAACTCCCCGACCTCATGCGTGGCTTTGATTTGGCCAAAACGCGTGGCCAAACCGCCGTTTAAATGCAAGACACCCAATTTTCCACCGCGCAAGAGGGCCACACCGGCTTCGACAACGCTCTTGCCAGGGGGCATAGGAAGAAACGCGGATGCAGGTGGTGGTCCAACAGACATAGCAGCAAACACCTGACCGGATAGGGATTGTTGTAGCCTAGCCTTGCCTGCTTTATATATTCTCTGGAGTTCGCCGTCCCAGACAGCGTCGTACGATTCATGAGCTAACACAAGGCGCGCATACTACCATAAAAAACCAAAACCCTCCATGGGCTTTGTGCACAAATACCTTGACAGTTAACTCCCGATAATCTAGATAATAGGGAATGGACTCCCTATTATCCGAATACCCCAGGGCATTAAAAGTGGATCTAAAAGGCAATAATGCGGCCTTTTTGTGGGGACCGCGCAAAGTTGGCAAGACGACGCTGCTACGCCAACAATTCCCGAATGCCAAGTACTACGATTTGCTCAACACGGATTTAAAAACCAGGCTCATGCTGCAGCCGTCTATCTTGCGTGAAGAAGTTCTCGCCCAGCGCCCCGATGTCGTGGTTGTGGATGAAATTCAAAAAGTCCCTGCGCTGCTGGACGAAGTGCATTGGTGTCTGGAAAACACCAAAACCAAATTCGTGTTGTGCGGTTCCAGTGCCCGCAAGCTAAGGAAGGGAGCGGCCAATTTGTTGGGTGGAAGAGCCTGGCGATTTGAGCTATTCCCGCTTACCAGCCAGGAGATTGCCCATCTTGATTTGGATCGTGCGTTGAACCATGGGCTAATCCCGAAGCATTATGTCCAGAATAATTCCGACAGAAGCCTTCGAAGCTACGTGAGCGATTATCTTACTTTAGAAATCGAGGCCGAGGCGGCAACGCGCAATATTCCGAGTTTCGCCAGGTTCTTGGAGGCAGTCGCCCTTACCCATGGCTGTTTGATCAATTACGCGAACATGGCACGAGAATGCGGTGTTTCAGCCAAGACTGTCAAAGAGTATTACCAAATCTTGGAGGATACGCTCCTGGGACATACACTACCGCCTTGGCGCAAAACCAAAAATAGGCGGCTCATTGAAACGGCGAAGTTCTATTTGTTCGACACGGGCGTTGCAAGGGCCTTGTCTGGGATGCATAACATTCAAAGGGGAATGGATGAGTTTGGCCGCGCATTCGAGCACTTTATGATGGAAGATGTCAGGGCGTACTTGTCGTACCGTGAAAGGAATTTGCCGATGGCATTCTGGCGCACGAGCACGGGCATGGAGGTGGACCTCATCGTGGGCGACATGGACCTTGCCGTTGAGTTCAAGGCTTCTAAGCGTGCTGACGAGAGGGACACCAGGGGTTTGCGCGCGCTCATGGACGATCAGAAAGTAAAGAGGGCGGTCTTAGTCAGCCTGGACTCATCGACAAGAAAATTGAGCAATGGCATTGAGATGCTGCCATGGCAGTCCTTCTGCCAGCGACTTTGGATGGGGGAACTTGTTTGATTACCGGACGATCCCAACCAAGGACGTTCCGATCCCAACGGCTGGAGAAAATATGTTGACCTATAGGTATATATGGGGTATCATGGCTACTTAGCGGGGGTGAAATATGCTCAAGAAAATGGAAATTTATCTAAGAAGCGACCAAGCCGATTTTCTGCGAGATGTGGCGTATCTAGAATCTCGCAAGGCTGGTAAAAGAGTGGGCGTTGCGGTTCTGGTTAGGATTGCGGTGGATGCGATGATTCAGAAAAAGGGAAAGACGGTGCACAAGGAAACACAGCGGATTTTATCCAGCCCCCAACTTATGCGGGGGATCAAACGGGCACATGAAGAGCTCAAACAGGGAAAGTACTCGACAGACACCAAGAAGGTCTTTGACTTCTGATGTACCATCCGATCTTCTCGCCAAATTTTCAGAAGGAGCTAGCCAGGAACGGGAACATTAAGGAGCGGGTGAGAAAATGCGTCGAAGGAATACTTGCTGCGCCGTATGACAGGACAGAACTCTTGGTCGAGAATTTAAAAGGACTTCGCAGCGCTAGGATCGGCAGAAATTTTAGAATCATATTTGCGGTGAGTGAGGAAATAGTTGGGAGCGCAGAGGCGAGAAAGAACTTCCCCAAGTTTTGGATGCAATTCCTGCTTGGGTATGTAAGCAATGTGCCGAAGCGTATTTTGAATCCCCCGCCCACCGAAGTCCGAATAAACCAAAACCCTCCAAGGGCTCTGGTCCCCCGCATAACCTGATCGGTGAAACCGCTCACACTTTTTGGGCGGTGTGATTCTCGCCTCGCTGATAGCCATATAATGCTTGACGCGTTAATATCATGGTTATAACATTTGTTATAACCATGATATTATAAGCCTAGGTGCGTATGACGACTTGGATCGATCCCCTTCTGAGACGATGTAAGCTAGGGAGCTTGCCGGTGACCGCACATCCGCATGCGATCATGCGGCAGGGCCAACGGGGCATCGATCCAAGATACATGCAGTTTGCGGTGCGGCGAGGAAGGGTCGTAGAGCATAAATGTAGAGCGCCAAGGAAGCTCTGTTTGGAATACTACGATGGCAAGACCAGAACAACCTACGGGGTGTATGTCTTGGTGCGGGATACGTTCTTAGAAGTAATGGCGGTGTACAGGAAGAGAGGTGGACGATGAAGATGCGTTGTAATTGCAAAGGGGAATTCAAGG
>CAZOWS010000322.1:0-9701 GCA_964583365.1 uncultured Actinomycetota bacterium | reverse complement strand
CTATGGCGGCAAAGCGCTTCCCCTTTTTGGTTGTGTAGACCTGCGCGGCAGCGAATCCACTTTCGCCGCTGTGATCGAGAATATTTTGCGCGACTTCGGTGAAGGCGCCGAGAAAAAGCGAGCTGTCTTGTGGCGTGTACGAGAGGTGATCGCGCAGAATCGTCGCCGTGGAATCCATCAAATGTTTCAATGCCTCGGTGATGTCTCGGCGCTGTTCTATGGGCGTGATTTTTAAAAGTATTTCAGGAGATGCCGATGGGGCAATGTTTTGGCTCACGTCCGATGTCGTAGCCAGGCGCTTTAGCTGCTCAATAAATCCAACATGGCCTAAGTAGGGGAGTGCCGGGTTGGCGGCGCCAAAATGAAGAGCAGCGAGTGGCGCATGCTCTGGCCTATACCGTGACATCAGCAAAAGAAAAATGAGGCTATAAGGATCAAAAAATTCCCAGCCGGACAGATCCAGCGCGCGGGACTCGTTAGCAACCGCGCCGCTGTTAAAATACGAGTCTTGGAGAAAGGTCTCGAAGCATTCCGTCGTAAGATAGTTTTTCTTCATGAAGAAGCAGTTTTTATCATAGAATCAGCTCCTACAGGAGGTTTTTCGTTGCTGACTTGCCTTCGCATCAAGAATCTGGCGCTGGTGGAAGATCTCACGATCGCCTTTGACGCTGCCTTGAACGTGCTAACCGGTGAGACCGGCGCAGGAAAATCCATTCTTGTTGGAGCCATAGGACTGGCTCTCGGCCAGCGCGCGGACGCGCTTCTAGTTCGCAAGGGCGAGGAGGAGGCCTGTGTCGAAGCTACCTTTTCTTTACCTGCCTTGCATAACGCATTCACACTGGCACGGGAGGCAGGTGTCTCTTGTCATCCCGAAGAAGATTTAATAATTCGTCGCGTGGTGTTGGCGTCCGGCAAGAGCAAGGCATTTCTCAACGATCAGGCCGTGTCGCTTACCCTGCTCGAGCGCGTGGCTGGCAGCATGTTGGATTTGGTGGGTCAGCACTCGCATCAATCCCTATTGAAAGAGGAGTTTCACAGGGATTTGCTGGATGCTTTTGGGCATCACGGCAATTTGCTCGAGGAATTGCGTGGGGTTTTTCAGAACGTCTGCTCGCTGGAAGCAGAGCTGGCCCGTTTGCATAATCAGGAAAAAGAAAAACAGGAAAAGCTCGAGTTCTACCGGTTTCAAAGTCGCGAGATCGGCGCTGCGCGACTGCGAGAAGGCGAAGACGACGAGCTCGATCGGGAAATGGATTTGCTGAGCCACGCACAAAAATGGCAGGAGCTGGCCGCATCGGTTTTGGAGGAACTCACCGAGTCCGAGGATTCGCTTACGCGTCGCGTAGGCCTCGTGCAGTCCAAGTTATCCACCGCTCGGCAGGCCGATGCATCTCTGAACGATGCCGTTACAAATATTCAAGAAGCCCTCGTGCTGTTGAAGGACTCCGCCGAGGCGGTGCGTTGTTTTGGGGAAAAGGCCAGCGCCAATCCGCAGCGCCTCCTCCTCGTGCAAGAACGGCTTAGCCTCATCGAAAGTTTGAAACGCAAGCATGGCAAATCCGTGGATGAGATTTTGGTTTGGGCAAGAGATTTGGAGGAAAAAATCGTCGCGCTGGAAAATATTAGCGTGACGATGGAGGACATCGCCGAGGGACTCAAACGGGAAAAGAAAAAACTTGAGCAGATAGCTGTCCGGTTCACGCAGGCGCGTAAGTCCGCCGCGGAAAAGCTTTCCTCAAAAATACGTGCGCAATTGCAAGCCCTTGGAATGGAGCGAGTGGGTTTGACTATAGCCTTGGAACCCATACCCGTAGCCGATTGCGGGGCGGAGGAAGTGCGTATACTGGTTGCTCCCAATGAAGGCGAGGGGTTTAAGCCGCTGGCCGCGATCGCCTCGGGCGGGGAAATCTCGCGCGTGCTGCTTGCGATTAAAATTGTATTTTCCGCGTCGGACAGCATCCCGACACTCGTGTTCGATGAAGTGGATGCGAATATCGGGGGCACCGTGGCCGCGATGGTGGGACAGAAATTGCGCGATCTTGCGTCCTCGCATCAAATCATCGCGATCACGCATTTGCCGCAAATTGCGCATCGGGCTACCGCGCATTTTCAGGTGAGCAAACAAGTCGTGCGCGGTCGCACGCTCACGCAAATCAAAAAAATCCAGGGCGATGAAAAAAACCAAGAGATCACGCGCATGATGGGCGGAGAAAATTTTGCCAGGGAATTACTTCGGGGCAAGACGGCGTGAATGCCTTGCTCACGAAGCTTTTTCAGTTGATGGCGGATTTTCAGCAGAACAACGGGCTGGCCGTGGAGTATCTCAAGTTGCTTGGCTCCAAGGCCTTGTTGTTCGGCGTTTTATTGCTGCTGATACGGATTGGCGCGAAATTGTTCAAGAGTCATGGCAAGCCGCCATACCAGATACCATGGGGTTTGCGCGCTGTCGCCGAGATATTTTTTATCTTTCTGGCATTTCAGGCCATAGCCATTTACTTCAAACAGCCACTGGCCGGTGGAGATAATCTCGAAGGTGT
Source organism: uncultured Actinomycetota bacterium (assembly GCA_964583365.1). Lineage (GTDB taxonomy): Bacteria > Auribacterota > Ancaeobacteria > Ancaeobacterales > CAZGMX01 > CAZOWS01. Next base: position 7,164 of record CAZOWS010000322.1, on the reverse strand, counting down.
TGTGGCTGTTTGGTCGGTGATTGAATATTTGTTTCTCATTGTTCTGATCTGGTACTTCGTGCGACATGTGTTGGGCAGCCGTATGGCCAATCTGGGTTGGATTGCCGCAAGGCGCACGCGGGATATGTTTATTGTCCTTAAAGGGTTGGCCTACGTTGGCGTGTTGTGCGTGTTGACGGATCTATTGTATTGGACAGAAATTCTGGAACGTTCTAGCAAGATCATTCGCGGCGTTAGCTTTCACGAGCTAATTTCGGAGGGATTTTTCTCCAGTGTTCAAATAGGATTGGTGCTTTTGGTCTCGCCCGTATGCGAAGAGACATTGTACCGAGGTTTTATCTATCCGGTGTTGCGCAATCGCTTGCCAGCGGCTCTTTCTGCAATTCTGATTTCAATATTCTTTGCTGCTGTTCATTTTGATCCCAGCAACTTTATTCTAATATTCCTGATGAGTATGGGCGCTACGATGGCCTACGAGAAAAGTCGCTGGATCGGCGCTCCTATTGCCGTGCACGCTTTTTACAACGCGCTGGTTTTGAAGGGATTATTTGCGTATTGAACCTATGAGACATTGCCTTCGCGTACTATTTATTTTGTTCCTCCTCGAATCGTCCACCTATGCGGCGGCGACGATGAAGGAATTATCCGGCGATCATTTCCTGGTCTACTACGAGGCCCATGAAAAAATTGCAAGAGATGTGCTGCATCAGTCGGAACGGCATTACTCGCGGATCATGCGCAATCTTGGTTACGATCAATTGGAAAAACCTTGGTTGGGTGATCGACGCTGCAAGATCAAAGTGTATAAAGACAAGGCGAGTTTTCAACCCAGCGCGCAGAACGTGGGATGGGCGGAGGGCATGACCAATTTTGCCGCGCGTGAGATTTATATCTATGAAAATGCGACCGACTTATTTTCCAGCGTTCTGCCCCATGAACTCGCCCATATGATCTTTCGCGACATTGTGGGTTTTTCTGAAAACATTCCGTTGTGGTTGGACGAGGGGGTTGCGCTCTCTCAAGAAGACCATCGGCGCGAGGGCTTCTATCCGATCGCAAAAGATGCTTTTTCTTCTGGAACTGCAATGCCCTTTGAAGAGATGTTCCGATTGCGTTCGGCGACTGAATTAGATGACGCTAAAGCTAGTGTTTTCTATGCCCTATCCATGGTCACGCTCAACTACCTTTTGGACAACTTTCACAAGAAGAAATTTGTTCTGTTTTGTGCAAATCTCAAGGCCGGAATGACTGTAGAAGAAGACCTCAAACGAGTGTATGGCAACGATCGGATTGGGTCCGTTAAAGAACTCGAGGCAAAGGTTAAGAAATCTCTGAAATAAAGTAATCCTAATGCTCGTTAGACCAATGAATTACAGTCTAGCGTCTATCTCGCTCCTCCCCTTGACTTTTTCTGTAGTTCAGCTATAATAAACCCAGCAAAGTTACGTTGTGGCAATAGGATAGGTGGCATAGATAATGCGCTTATTCTGTCGCTGAAGCTTTTTAGCTCTTTGTAATCATCTTTTGAAAAAGGCAAACCTCCACCACTAATACGTCGGTGGATCCGCCAAAGCAGTAGTGGCGGACGTCGTAAGGCGGGGACGCAAAGCTATGGGTGCTAATCTGTCATCCTGAGCGCAGCGAAGGATCTACTCTGTTGCAAACGAGATCCTTCGGCTCGCCTCAGGATGACAGGCAGCACCGCCAGGCTGCCAGGAGACTTCGCATTCTGACAGCCGGGCCTTTATGGTCCGGCTGTTTCATCTATGAAGCCATTCATGGCGTGCCATGAGTGGCTTTTTACTTTGTTGGTGAGCGCAAAAAAATGAAAAAAGCAAAACAGAAAACAATATTCCGACTTCTACGCCGTGCGATAGCGATTGTGCTATCGGTCACGATGTTGCCGATCGGCATCCCGCGCGTTTGGGCGGACGTCCCAGATCAGAAATTGGGCGACTCTACAAAAGGCAAGGGTTTCAAGAAAGCGGAAGAAGTTCTCGAGCGCAGCGCTCGCAAGAAAATACAAATATACAAAGAGCAGATGAGCGTAAAGGACCAAGGCGCAATTGCCAAAGACAACAAACAAAATATTGATAAAAACTATGCCCAGCAAGTGTCCACGCGAAAAAGCGAACACATTAAGCAAGCCCAATTAAATTCTCAAAAGACCGAGTATCACGCGGCCTCGATAGTCCAAGAGAAGTTCGAGAAAGTGAAGAGAGATCCGAATTTTGCGAATAAGGTGGAGACTGAGAAGACCTCCAGCGGCAGTTCCGTGCAACAATTCAACAAGGCGTATTACACCGAAGGCGCGCAGAAGTGGCTGCCCTCGGGCTACGATCGCGTGACCGTGAATCCCGCCAAACCCGAAGCGCCGACGTATTCGCGCATCAGCAACATCCAATACAACGACGTGGCGACGGGAGACGAAGATACGAAAAAAGAATTCACGATCAAAGGATACACGGAGAATCGCATACAGAACGGGAAACTGACCGTGATCACGCGCGATAAGATGACGTACAGCCCTGAGGGCTGCGTGACAAGTTATAGCCAAACCAGCAAGCAAGACGGCGTAGAGACGAAAATGGGTTTCAGGGCTGCAGCTATGGAGAATGGAAAAATCACCGCGTATCAGATGACGACGGACAAGGGCGGGGTTGTGGTTCACAAAGAAGTTTCGGAGATGACCTACGCTGCCGATGGAAGACTCACCGGTTACAAAGAAGTGGCGCATCTCGGCGATAAGGAGATGGTGACAACGTACAAAGAAGAGAGTTTTGATGCCGAGACGCGCGTAAGGATTAGCAGTTCCGTAAGCACCATGGACGGGAAATCACAAACAACCACCAGCATGGAAAAACTCAACGCGAAGGGATTGCAGGAACAAACGCTCACCGACGTGACCGACTTTGATGGGACGCAAACCAAAGACAGTAAAGATTTTTACTACGATGCTTCAGGGAAATTGACGGGCTTTCATGAGGTCATGACGCGGATCGAGGGGACCGGTGCCGACAAGAAAGAAACGATGATAGTTCTGGATCAGGATTCGATGACATACGACGCGATCGGAAGACTGACCGGGTATCACCAGAAAGTCGTGGATGATGAGGGTGACATCACGCACATGAACAGAACGGATATTGTCTACGGCGCAGACAATCGTGTGGCGTCGTATCACGAGGTGCGCACGGACGGCAACGGCAAGGTGATTTTGGACAAACAGCGCACAGGCATTCAATGCAATGCCAAAGGGTTGGAAACAAGTTTCAAAGAAAAGGGGAAGATTTTTGAAGTGGGCTACTCGCTGGAGCGAAGTGGGATACAGTACGACGCGCAGGATGGCATGGTCGCGTTTTGCGAGAAGGCGCAGGACGAGAGCGGCCGCGGCTACGAATACCAGCACATGGCCAACGGCGTGGAATACATGAGTGAGACAAACGAGGAGCCGGAAGAAAGCGTGGCGGCGCGTTTGATGAAAGAGTTGACGACGCAGCGCGTGGCGGACGTTTCCGCGGGAGACGCTACGACGCAGGAAGTTCTTTTTGATTTGGCGAAGGAGGGGGCGGGGAAGATTGCGGAGGCCGTGATAAAAAGTTTGAAAAACATTCTTTCTTCTGGGCAGGAAAATCCGTTGCGGCAAATGTTGTTGAGCAATAATCCGCTGTTGGGCGCGCAAGAAGGTTTGGAAAAAATGACGCAGTGGTTGATAGGGCAAGGCGCAGCGCTAGTGAACTGCGCGGTGTTTGCGTTGGGAGCGTTATTGGGGTACAAGGCGATTGGGATGGCCGGGGATAATCAGCAAGTGGTTCTCAAAGAGGGGGTCGATGTTAAAAAGGCGACCGGGGATGTGCAGCGGATGGCAGCGGAAATGGCGCTGTCCGATATCATCGCGGGCGTGCTCAGACCGGAAAATGTTGACGCCATGAGCCAAATCAAGACTAGCGCGTTCACGATAGCAAAGATGGCGCAATCTGCGGGCGTGGATATGAAGGTTGAGCGCCTGGGATTTGAAGCGCTGGCACAATTTGAAAAGCCTTTTATCGCCCATGTTGGAGGTACGCATTATGTCACAGCGCAGATAGTTTCAGGCGAAGGTGCCGCGCAAGTTGTGCGAATTACGGACGGGGGAAAATCCTACGAGAAGACGCCGGCGGAGTTTCAATCGATCTGGGCACAGGGCGCGGATGGCAAAGGCGTGATACTGACAGATGAGATACTGACAGCGAGGGTGGAGGAGTTGGATGAGGCGGAAGCAAAGAAAATATTGGGTTCGGGAAGTACGACACCCATTAGTTTTCCTGATGGGACAACGGGCCTACGTCATGCGACGGATGAGCTGAATGTTACGATCACAAACGTTACAACTACTGGGGCAACGAGTACGAATATCAGTCTTACAGGTCCTGGCACTATTCTAGCGGGCTCAGACGTTAGAACGATCAATGGTGTAACACAAATTGTCAAAGGGAAGTTACAGCGAGGTCCTCTCGGTACACCTGCAGTTAAATATATTTATGAATTCGATTATACGCCCGGAGCAAATCCAATTGTTCCGTTCTTGAAATCGTCTACTGCGTACGACGGTGCTGGAACCCGTCTGCAAGAAGTGCGACCGCTGGCGAATGGCATGCGCGAAGTACATGATTACGTAAGAAATGGTTTGGTGGGTGCCAAGCAGGTGGGGTGGGGTAATGCGATGTTGGCCGAACGTATTCGGGTTAGCAATGCGAGCAGTGGTGCGGTGTTGATGGGTAATACGGTATCGGATGAATGGCGATGGACAATATCGAGCGCTGCGATAAGTAATGGCACTGGCGGGTCTCTCACGTTTGTTGATAGAAATATTGCGGCCAATCGTGCAGAAGACGTGGGTTATCCAAAAATTCTTGATAGCGCGGGCAACGTCGTCCCCAACACGACATTCTTTAGTCAGTATCCAACACAATTGAGTGACTTAGAACCGCCCAATCATTTTGGCAGCGACATTGGGTATCCTGATCCACCGGGTGCTTCCCCTCAATTTGGGAGATATCCCGGGCCTGCCATATTGATTTTTACCAGTCCAGTATTAACCCCCATGCAGCAGAGTGGAACCTTCGATGCACTCAAGACGAAATACCTTATCAACTCGCCCCTGGGTACCCCTGATTTCTACAACGGTTGTTCATGGGCTGGATCGTACCCCAAGCCCGCAGCGTTCAGTAATTTAATGACCGGTCTGAATCTCGTCCATACGCAGATTACGAATGTGAACAACAATCCAAGTCCTGTCCCGGGAGATGTGAATCAGGTTTTTAGAACGCTAAAAGATACTCTCGGAACAAGCCCATCACCTCTTTCGGATACGATGCTGCTGGATGTCATGAAGCGCGGGATCACCAAGGAAAAGATGGGTGCTGCATGCAGATTTAACAGTGCCACGATGGCGCAAGCGTCTAGCTACAATCTGACGCAAGTTACGGATTCCAAAGGTAACCTTGTTCTATCTGTCACGATGCTGAATGCTGCGGGCCAAACTCTGGTCAGCGCCACGATCGGCTATCAGACATCCGATTGGACGGATCCCGTTCGAACAAGCGCGACTATAAATGGGAATGTGGGTGTAGCTGTTAGTGGTTCCACATGGCTTGGTATTGCTGGGTCAACCGATATATATACGGCTTGGGGCTCTCAGGAAATTGCTTATACCGTGGATGCCGGACCCGTGGCAAGAGACACGGTGTTAACCGTGTCGGCAAAAAATAATGGAATTGTGCCGCTGACCGATTCTGATGGCAGCGTTCCTTACAAATTCAGAGTCGAGGCATTTGTTGAATCATTACCGGCGAGCGGGAATTACATATCGCGAGGAATATTTAATATTCCTGCCAACCAACAAAACTACAACACCGGTCAGATTTCTTTGGGTAGATTGAGTGGCAATCAAAATGTAAGAATTAAATGGCTCAATGACAGTTCGGGCCCTGGGGGCGCGGATGCAAACATTCAAATTCACAACATCACGTTGACGGGGACTAACCCAGCAGACTACTTGGCATCCACGGTAGGGCAGGTTGGGCCAGCGCTAGAGACCGCGATTGCCAACCTCATCAAGGGGCCTAATAAAATGCCGCTGGGGGTTACGACACAAATTACGAAAATCAACTCGGCTGTGAGTCCTGCAGTCACCACCGTCTATCAATTCAAGGCGGACACCAATAATGGCGGGCGGCTGGATGTTCTAACGAATGGCCTGCGACAGTCCGTCAAGGTGTATGTGGGTGGTCAAGATGGTTTTACCCTAGGAACGACAGGTACAACGGCCATCACGATGTCGGAGACGGATATCAATGCGATTCGGGATAAAATAGGCAATAACACCGGCCGAGATCTTGAAGTTGCGATAGAAAATGTTCTTGGGACATCGGGTCTATTGCCCATTGGTGTAACCACGCAGTTAAATCGAGGTACTAGCCCTGTCACCACGTATACGGCGTTCAATACTAGCGCGGGATCCGAGTACCACAGTACCAACGGAACCGCAAAGCTGAGAGATGTTACGTATTCCGGTACAAGCAAAAACGTTTTGGATTATGGTGCCGGGAATCAATGGAACTTCTCCGTCGTTGGCCCTAAGAGCGCATTGAGTTGGGATACTCTCAATACGATGAAAACGCGTACTCTCGGTCCGCCTGTCGCGACTGATATGGAAGGCGCTATTGATGGTCTCATCCGCGATGGAACAATCGCTTCCGGCATTGAAGGCATTATACCGAAAGATCCCGATCGCTTCTTCTTTGGAAATACTAGTGCGAGTAAGTATTGCAAAGTTTTTGATAATCCAAATGCAACCATCTTGAAGAGTGAATACATTTATGGCGCTACTCAGACGCAATATAAGGCTTACGGGGCAAATCCGTACAACATCACTGTACCTGTGACAGCGGGGGATGCCACCGTAATATCGAGTATCAAGGCGGCTATTGGTGATGGAACAACAAATGCCGAGACGGCGTTGGAGACCTGGCTGAAAGGCTTGGCCAGCGGGGCATCCGTCCCGACTGGCACGACGGTGACGAAAGGGACAAAGAGATATGAATTGCAAGCGGATTCTAACGGGAAGTATTTCAAGGTGTATGACAACAACGTAAAACAGAGGGATACGACATACACGACAAG